>NZ_JAJTDH010000061.1:0-19147 GCF_021300285.1 Microcystis sp. 49638_E5
CATCAATTTCTTTAATTTCTGAGGTGACTTCTTTGCTGACAACTACTGTACCGTAGGGAGAAAGAAGGGTTTCTAAGAAGTCTTTGCTAAATTTATCCCAAATAAAGCGAGTCACGGATGCAACCAGTTATCTAAATCTGTCAAAGTGTCAAAGTCTAATAAAGCGAGTCCTAAGTCTTCTAACCGCTCCACAGGAAGTTTACGGATGATTTCTTCTAGATTCTGGGGTATTTCCCCGAAACGTCGCTGAAGAAGTCTAATAACAAGATTGGCCTCTTGAATTCTACCCTGTTCAAGACCTTGCTGTCTTCCTTGCTGAACCCCCTCTTGAACCGCTTGTTCCCTATCCTGTTGGTAAAGTGGAGCTAAACGCATAATAAATTCCCTATCCTCCTGTGTTTTTTTCGATAACGCTTCTAAATTTCTACTCAAATTATACAATAAGTTTAAGGATGCCGATTTTAGGGGATTATTCGGTGATAATCTCTCTAATTCATCGATAGCTCTCTCTCTTGTTCCTCCTCTACCCAATAATCTTAACCATAATGTCTCTGGGATTGCGGGTAACTGATGAATGACGACAATAGCTGTACCGAAACCCTCTGGGAGAAAATAAACTCCTTGTGGCCAATTGGGTTGTAATTGAGCCGTAAACAGGGATAAAATGCGCTCACTAGCTGTAGGGGTGAGAATCCATAACCTAGGTATCTCCTCCTCTGATATTCTCTGTTTATTTCTCTTTGCTTCTCTGTGGAAGATTTCACGGATAGCAAAGCGCTTGGACAGACAATCATTGATACCATCAAGGGTAATCCCATTGCGATAGGGTTCCAATAAACAGGGATTTTGGCATAATTTGCCTAATAATCCTAACTGAGAGGGAATTTCAGAGATATTAGGACTAAAATACACATCAATTTCTTTAATTTCTGAGGTGACTTCTTTGCTGACAACTACTGTACCGTAGGGAGAAAGAAGGGTTTCTAAGAAGTCTTTGCTAAATTTATCCCAAATAAAGCGAGTCATGAAAAAGGTTAATTGCCTCAGTTGCTGATTTTGGCCTCCAGATTAATCATCGAGAATTGAGCAAGCGATCGCATTTATGATCTGATTCTAATTTATTGAGGGTCAGTAAGAATAGTGATAATTGACATTTCTTAAGATTTTATCTCCGATAGCAACGTCCAAGCAATAGCCACTGGTGCAAATAAACTCAACAGCATTGCCACTTTTTGAACAGCAGAACTTAAATCATCCCAACTGATTTTAATTGCGGCTGCTACCCCTAAATGTCCATAATCTCTGTGGTTTCTTTTCTGGGTTAAAGCAGTATGAGCTAAATTTAATTTATCGCGTAAATGGCTAAACTTTAAATGACGATTTTTCGCTAAATATTCCCCTACTAACTCCACTGCTAAGGTTAAGCGTCCTAAAATTTTGTGACAAATCTGTTCTACTAAAGCTTTTTCTTTCTCAACTTTAGCAGTACCAACAATTTTGGTTAATAACTCTACACATTTATCCAAGGGTAAAACATCTAAAGCTATAGACTCAAATTCCGTACTAAGACACCTTTCCCTAGTGGTGACTAATATCTTAATCCTAGAATCTTTTGGTAACATTTGATCGGGAATTCGGTCGATATTGGGGACATCATCGAGAATTAATAATAATTTTCCCTGCTGAGGTAGCCAATTTTGCCAATACCAGTCCACTTGTTTTTCTAAAGATTCTTTTTTCAATATTTCTGGTAAAGATAGATAAGGACCGGCTAATTTAACTATTTCTTCTGCTAAACCCGATAGTCGCAAGGATAACCAATATTGTGCCGCGTATTCCTGTTGGTATCGTTTCGCATATTCCAAAGCTAAAGCGGTTTTTCCTATTCCCCCTAACCCTTCTACTGCACAAACAATCACCCCTTGTTCTGTTTGCAATTGCTGATGAATTAAGGTTAACTCATCTTCCCTCCCGACAAAATTAACCGTACTTTTGCCCACATTACTAGGGACAGCTTGACGTTCTTTTGGTTCGGGAATATTCAGATTAAAAGTATTATTTTGATTGTTATCAGTTCCATCTTGCTCAATATTGATTTTCATTTTTAATTCTCTCTAAAAATAATTATCTTTGCTCAAAATAAATCTAATCTAAAAGTAATATTAATGAGGTTTTTAAGGAAAATAACGATACATTTCCTTTCGGTGTAGAAGACGAACCAAGGCGACAGTATCTTGCTCTAAATACAAACCAAGACGATAATCCCCAATCCGAATGCGATAAAATCCTCGATACCCTTGAATCGCTTTGACATTACGCAACTCGGTTAAACTTTTGGCTAATTCTATCTCCTCAATAATTGCCTGAATTTGTCGCTTAATTTTACCATCTTTGAGATTGCGTAGATCTGTCTCAAAGCTTTTACGAAATTCAATATTCATCTCTTATTCTTTTAACAGAGTCAAAATTTCATCACGACTGACATTGTTACTATCTTTTCCCTCTTGAATTGCCCTAGCCATAGCCGTATCTTCCAGCACTTCATAAATTAACTCTTTTAGTAAATCCTTTTCTTGTATTAATAACTCATAGAGTAACTCTTTTAATATTGGTTTTAACGCTTCCGATTGCAATTCTGACATAAATTACCTCTTGTCTTTGATAATAACTATTTTCAATGATAACATTTACTAGGCTTGGTTTTCACAGATTAAAGATGTTGTTCTGTGTATTACCAATTCCCGATTGACTAATATTAATTGTCCGCTCGATACCAGCAAAGCTTTTAGAGGGAATACTTACTTTTTTAGACGATTTTTCACCCCTGCGATCGCACGATTAAATGTGGGAAAATAACGCTTAAAAGTTGACTCAGTATCTAATTCCGCTTCGTAGGTCAGGGAAACAAAAGGGGGTATAGTAGATATGGCCGCTTTTAATTTGGCTGCTGCCGATCGCTCTGGTTGATTGAGTTTAGCCAGAATTTGATTTAATAATTCTAAGATTTGTGCAGAAGCAAGTTCTGGGGGTGGTTCTTTGGTAATTGCCGTCAATTCTGTGACAATTTCTGCTACCATTACCTCGGCATCAGGAAAGGACGCTTCTTGACTGTCGCTGGCGACTAAATCCCATTTTTCTCGTTCAAAATCCCGAATTAGTCGGCGTAAATCTTCGATCTGCTGCTTGATCCTAACTTGTTCTTCCGGTGCGATTGTAACTAAAGTGTTTCGCTTTCCCGCTAATTGTTGTTTTAAGCGTTGAATATTGTCTTCGAGGTTTTGTAATTCGTCAGTAGCCATGGGAAAATAAGCTTAAATTAGCCAATTAATTCAATTATGATCTATCCATCTAAAAATGTCATTCCTTTGGCTGTCCCCCACTCCCCAACACCCAACCCCCTCACGGATCACAGAAAAAGCCTAGCTCAATCCGGAAATTTTGATTATGATCATTAGTAATTGACCTGTATTTGTGATATAGATTCAAAGGAGAGACACGGTGTCCACAGAAGTGATCGAAAAGCGTTCCACAGCGACAATCCGTAAACCAGCGCCGCGTTATCGCGTTTTACTCCACAATGACGACTTTAACTCGATGGAGTATGTGGTTCAGAGTTTAATGCAAACGATCGCCGGTATGACGCAACCCCAAGCAGTCGATATCATGATGGAAGCGCACACGAATGGTACAGCCTTGGTGATTACCTGCATCCAAGAACACGCGGAATTTTACTGTGAAACCTTGAAAAATAAAGGTTTGACCAGCAGCATCGAACCCGATGAATAAAAGATTACGGGTAATTGCCACTTACCCAGTCCCCCTGCGACTGGGGGTTTTTATTTTGCTCCTACTTTTTCTCTGGTTGCCGATCGCACTTCCCCTCTATCACTTTTTTGCCACTAATGCCAATCTGGTCTCAATTTTGACCCTTTCTGTTCTCTATCTGGAATTTTTGGGGTTATCCCATTGGTGGGGACGGACAATTTATGGCGATGAGGGATTAGCTGGTTATGGGTTGATTTGGCGAAGAAAAACGCCGATCGAGTTAATTAACGGCTTGGCGATCGGTTTATTTTTCACTTTCTCGCTTTTTCTGTCCCAAGCGTTCCTAGGTTGGTTAAATTTCTTACCGGCAAATCCCCAAATCAGCAAAATCATCCTAGAGGGGTTTTTAGTCGCTTTAGCGGTGGGTTTTGCCGAAGAATTACTATTTCGCGGCTGGTTACTGGGAGAATTAGAAAAGGATTATCGTCCCGCTATCGCTCTGGTGATTAGTGCCTTAATTTTCGCTCTTGCTCACTTTATTAAACCTTTAGCCGAAATTATCCGCACTTTTCCCCAATTTCCTGCCTTAGTCTTGCTAGGATTGGTTCTAGGTTGGGCAAAACGCGCCTGTGGTGGTAGTTTGGGTAAAAGTATCGGTCTGCACGCAGGTTTAGTCTGGGCATACTATATATTAAATGTGGGTCAGTTAATTAAATACACTGGTACTGTTCCCGATTGGTTAACTGGAATCGATAAAAATCCTTTAGCGGGAGTGATGGGTTTACTTTTCCTGACAATTCTCGCTATCTGGACCAGAAAAAAGCAGTTTTGAGTGAACGATAAGCGATTAAATCAATTACTATAAAGGGGAAATTGCCCATCATAGCTATACCCCATGAATCGATTATTATCTTTTCTAGAATATCGCCCGCGTTTGCGTAATATCCTATCTTTTTGTTTCTCTCTTATCGTCATGCTGTTGATCGGTGTAGGCAAAGTCACAGCACAAGACTTAAATAATTCTACTGTGGATTTAGTTGCTAATCTCTGGATGTTAATAGCCGGCTCGTTAGTATTCTTTATGAATGCGGGTTTTGCCCTGCTGGAAACGGGTTTTTGTCGTACTAATAACGCCACTAATGTCTTAGCTAAAAACCTAATTGTCTTCTGTGTTGCTGCCTTAGCTTATTGGATGTTTGGTTTCGGTTTAATGTTTGGTAATACATCCGCACTAAAAAATAGTTTCTCTGGTGGTACAGGATTTTTCTTGGAAATTTTAACCTCCAATAATCAATACAGTCAATTCCAAGAAGTGTGGACAGGTCGTTCAATTGCCACTTTATTTTTCTTTCAATTAACTTTTGCGGGAACTGCGGCGACCATTGTATCGGGAGCAGTGGCAGAAAGGGTTAAATTTTGGGCATTTTTGCTATTTAGTTTCTTTTTAGTCGCTTTTTCTTATTCTCTTACTGGACATTGGATTTGGTCATCGGAAGGATGGTTATATAACTTATTTAAGTTTCGAGATTTTGCCGGTTCAACGGTGGTGCATTCGGTGGGAGGAATGGCCGGATTAGTGGGTGCTTGGTTACTAAAACCGAGAGATGGACGCTTTGGTTATAATCGCAAAACCGATCGTTATGAAGCAAAAGAAAGGGGAAATTTTGCCCCCCATCAGTTAGGTTTTGCCACTCTTGGTTGTTTCATTCTTTGGTTAGGATGGTTTGGTTTTAATGGTGGTTCGGCGGTAAATTTGAATGATGTCCCCATAACAATTACTACCACGATGATTGCCGCTGCCACTGGGGGATTTTTGGCATTAATTTTTAATCCTTTAATTGGCCGTAAAGCCAGTTTATCCACAATTATTAATGGCATTTTAGGAGGATTAGTGGGGATCACGGCATCCTCAGGTTATGTTAATATCAGATCAGCTATTATCATTGGTGGCATTAGTGGCATTATTGTCTTATTAGGAGAAGAATTTTTAATTAAAACTAAAGTAATTGATGATCCAGTGGGAGCAATTCCAGTACATCTTTTTTGTGGTTTTTGGGGAACAATAGCGGTGGGGTTATTTAGTAGCAAAGATGCGGGAGAATTCGCCAATGGATTAACACAGGATAGTCCTATATCTCAAGTCGCTTTTCAATTTTTTGGATGGATTGTAGTCATGGCATTTACTTTTATTTTTAGTTTAATTCTCTGGCTAATTATTGGCAATCTTCTTCATTATATGCAAGTAATTGTTTTACGTCAAAAGAACCCACAGGTTAATTCCTCTCCTGTTGTCAGGAGTCAATCCTTCAATCTTCCTGACCTATTCTCCCTATTTTGGTCACGGGGAAGGGAAGGAATCCGGGTATCATTATCCGAGGAATTAACGGGTAGCGATGGGGTATTTAGTGATTGAAAAATTAATGTTTATTCAATAAGTTTTTGGCAATTTGGATTATCTTGCAAAGCTCGATCGATATCCGATTTCCAAGTTCTGTCATTATACCAACGTTTTGCCCAAGATTGAGCTTCTTTAAAGTTATCAGAAGATGGGGGGATTTTGCACAAAATTTCAAAAGCACCTTCTCTACCCGGCACATTAGCCACAAAATTATTGGCAGCTAGTCCTATTGCTTGCTGAATTAACATTAATTCATTTAATTGAGTCGCACACTTGTCAGAAAACTGATTACCTTGTTTCCTTTCCAATTCTTGCAGTTGTTGAATATTCTTTTCTAAGCTAATCTCAAAATCTCGTTGATCACAAATTTCTGGAGTTGGTGCCATCACATTAGGAGTATTTTCAGGAGTCTTTAATGACCAAAAAGCAAATCCAAGAAAGGCTAATAGTGCCAAGAAAGATAATATTTTAGTTAAATCAGCAGGAGAATTTTCCGCATTAACTAATTTTTCTAATTCTTGTTTGATCCATTGAACATTAAATACCTCTTGATAAATTCGATTAGTAACTTCTAGATAGTCACCATTTTTAATAACTAATTCTGCTTGCTGAAGCTCCAATTTTTCGGGTTTATTATTAGCCAATACTCTCCCCTGCAAAATATCTTGATAGATTTCTAATCTTGACCTAACATTTTTATCAGGAGTTAAGAGACTGTTTTGTATTGTCTGGAGATGGACTGCCGCTTTATTTTGTAACCAATTTTCTACAATATGTTTCTGAATTAATTGTTCAATTCTTGGTTTTTCTTGTCCTTCGCGTAACTCGTTTTTATTGTCGATTAGCAAACGAATAACTATTTCGGTTAACTCCACGTTACCCCCTGTCCAAGCTAGAGTTTCCTTAATTAAAGTTGCTCGTTGGTTTTCCTCAAATTCGGGGGTTAATTTTTCTTCAGCCATTTGATATGCTTCCCTTTGACTTGCTATCTGTGCTTTTCGATTGACTGGGATTTGACTTAACTCTAAAGAAGGCTTTTCCGACTCATTAATGTCCTGATTTTGACTCGAAGTTAAAGCTTCTTCTAAATCTTGATCGGGAAGAAGTTCCAGGGTACTAGCTACCAATTCCGCTTCTGGGTTAATCAGGATTTGTGGTAATTTGGCGGCGGCTAATAATTGCAATTCTTGACTGACGGTGATTTCTTCCCCGCGACCCCATTCTAATAAATCACTAGCTTGTTTTAATTCCCTAATAATAACTGGAGCGAGAGTACGATAGGAATGTTTGGAGTTAGCCAGTGCCGATTGGGCATTTTTAACTAAATATTGCCATTGTTGCTGTTCTGAAGCCAATTGAGACAGAGATAAAATTAATTCTTGCAATTGCTGACGGGAAGCACTGGTTTCTTCCTGTTTGAACAGTTGTAACATCTGTTTGAGGATATCTCTGACGCTGATGGAGATAGAAGAGACCGCCGCAATAGCTGGGGTAGATTTTCCCTGGCCGAGAAGATAGTTAAGATGGGCCTGTAATTCGACAAAAGTCGGTTCACCGTTTTTAATGATCGCGTCAGCTTCCTCGGCTTGCAAACCTAAGGGACTCTGCAGCTTATCGATCAATATCTGAAGCAGATCATAACTCTTGAGCAACAAAGACTCTAATTTTTGATCCACTTCTAGGGGATTTTCTTTCAATATTGTGAAAGCATCCTCAAGACGGTGAGCAGTTTTTTGGATACTGCTATAGCCTAACATGGCCGCCCCTGCCTTGACGGAATGGGCGGCACGAAACATCTCGTTCATCTGTTCATGGTTGTTCACGAGATTGCCTAAGTCTAAAATCCCCTGTTCTAAAGTTTCCAGGTGTTCTTTTGCTTCTTCGATGAAATAGCCGAGAATTTTCCGATCGTTAGCGGAGTCCAATGTATCATCCCCCTTATCACGATGCTACCTAGTCCTGGATTGGCCTAGTTTTTCATTAAATATATCAGTGACTCTCAAATCATTATAAATACATCAACAACTGCCTGTGAACATCTCCTGGAAAAATTAATGCGCTCCGGGGTTTGGGGGTTATACCCCCCAAAAGCGTGGATTGATTGATAAAACCGAAAGTAACGGCCAATTTTAGCGGAGAGTTTCTCCTTAAAAATTCCAACTTAGTAGATTTATAAAAAGGAGATGCACTCATCACGGTGTCATCAGGTGATGTTAATATCAAATCAGCTATTATCCTCGGTGGCATTAGTGGCATTATTGTTTTATTAGGAGAAGAATTATTAATTAAAACTAAAGTAATTGATGATCCAGTGGGAGCAATTCCAGTACATCTTTTTTGTGGTTTTTGGGGAACAATGGCGGTGGGTTTCTTTAGTACCAAAGGTGCGGAAGAATTCGCCCGTGGATCCGCACAGGATAATTGGCTATCTCAAGTCGTTTTTCAATTTTTTTCGATGGATTGTAGTCATGGCATTTACTTTTATTTTTAGTTTAATTCTCTGGCTAATGATTGGCAATCTCCTCTATTATATGCAAGTAATTGTTTTACGTCAAAAGAACCCACAGGTTAATTCCTCTCCTGTTGTCAGGAGTCAATCCTTCAATGTTTCTGACCTATTCTTTTTATTTTGGTCACGGGGAGGGGAAGGAATCCGAGTATCATTATCCGAGGAATTAACGGGTGGTAATGGAGTATTTAGTGATTGAAAAATTGATGTTTATTCAATAAGTTTTTGACAATCTAGATTATCTTGCAAAGCTCGATCGATATCCGATTTCCAAGCTTTGTCCTTATGCCAACTTTTTGCCCAAGATTGAGCTTCTTTAAAGTTATCAGAAGTTGGGGGGATTTTGCACAAAATTTCAAAACCACCTTCTCTACCCGGCACATCAGCGACAAAATTATTTTTAGCTAGTCCTATTGCTTGCTGAATTAACCTTAATTCATTTAATTGAGTCCCACACTTGTAATAAAACTGATCACCTTGTTTCCTTTCCAATTCTTGCAGTTGTTGAATGTTCATTTCTAAGCTAATATTAAAATCTCGTTTAGTACAAATTTCTGGAATACTAGGTGAGGGTTCCTTATCGGGAGTTCTTTGTGGTTGCAATGATAATAAGAACAAAATAATAAACGTACCAAGTAGTAATAGTACCGACGAAAAGGTAGAATCCTCCTCCTTAACTAATTTTTCTAATTCTTGTTTAACCCATTGAATATTAAATACCTCTTGATAAATTCGATTGGTCACTTCTAGATACTCATCATTTTTAATCACTAATTCTGCTTGCTGAAGTGCCAATTTTTCTGGTTTGTTATCAGCAAAGACTCTCCCCTGCAAAATTTCTTTATAGATTTCTAATCTTGACCTAACATTTTTATCAGGAGTTAAGAGACTGTTTTGTATTTTCTGGAGATGAGCTGCCGCTTTATTTTGTAACCAATTTTCTACAATATTTTTCTGAATCAATTGTTCAATTTTTGGTTTTTCTTGTCCTTCTCGTAACTCATTTTTATTGTCGATTAGCAAAAGGATAACTATTATCGTTAACTCCCAGTTACCACCTGTCCAAGCTGGAATTTCCTCAATTAAAGCTGCTCTTTGATTCTCATCAAATTCAGTCCTTAATAGTATTTTATCTAGTTGATCTACTATTTCGTAGTATGCAGGGATTTTATTTAATTCCGTTGTCACCCAAGTTTCATTAAAAACATTTCTATAAATCTTATTATAAACTTTTAACTTTTGTCGGTCTTGAACTACCAATCCCGTTAAGCGTAATTCTATTTGATCAAGACTACCATCATCGGTAATTTCACCATTTTTTAAAATTTCTAGGTAAAGCTTCAGCATTCTTCTACCCGTGACACGCTTATTTAATAAACGATTCCGAATAGTTTTTAGGTGTTCTGGACTATCTTGAGATACCCAGTTACTAATTACTTGCGACTGGATAAAATCGCCGACATTAATCGGGGTTGCTGGGGATTCCTTGCCAAATCCAGTGCGAGATGTGGAGATTAAATGACAAATTTTTTGAGTTAAAAACGGTTGTCCACCTGTCCATTCTATAACCTCCTCTAAAACCCGTTCCGGTGCGATAACTTTGTCCTGCAATCCCTCGGCAAGTTTTCTGGCATCCTTTATAGTAAATCCAGATAATCGAATATCTTGACCAATATTAAAAGGACTACGATTATTATCTCGAATAAAGTTAGAAACTGCCGCTACCCCCAACATACAAAAGGTTAGACGTTGGTAATCCCTATTATGGGGACGTTCTTCATGACAGCTACGCAGCCAAGCAAAGAAATCATCTGTGGAAAAATTTAAACTCAGAACGCTATCAATTTCATCGAAACAGATAACAATAGGTCGGGATACCTCCTTTAAGAGAATTTCCTCAACAAATTGATCAAGACGATTAATAGCTGATTTATAGGCTCGTTCATCCCACCAAGTTTGCTCTTTTCCCCGAATAGAAAGATCAAACCGTTTAACCAGTTGCTCAAATAATACTCGATACCAAATATCTTCGGAGATGTTTTTTCCTAGACCACTCAAATCAATGATAGCACAATCAATATTATCCTCTTTCAGTCGTTTTTGTGTCTGTACCCACAAACTTGATTTTCCCATTTGACGGGAATTTAACACATAGCAATACTGTCCATTTTTTAGATAGTTATAAAATATATTATCTGCTTCCCGCTTGATATAACTAGGTGCATCTAGGGGAACGCTGCCTCCAACATAATAAAAATTGGTCGCCATAGGATTAAAATTAGCAATTTGTCTGATTGGTTAAGTTCGATGAATAATTTAATCAAAGGTTATCTGTCCCTAAGCTAGTCCGCATTTAAAGTTCTGGGTTCGATGGGGGAACGGGGAACAGGTGAAAACGAATATTAGATTTAGATGTACAACAGTTTAACTCAATATATTGGATTTTAGGAGGATAGGCGATACCTAAAATAGTTGCTGTATAGTGGATAACGGGGTTGAACAGCATTCTGCACAAAGGTTACTAATCCTAAACTATGAAGTTGCCAATTAATTGTTGCACCTAAATCAACGGGAGAAGAGGACTCTACAACCTTTTTCATTCCTGCTGCTAGGTTTGGATGTTCTTGTAAGTTTAGCAAATGTCCTCGTAAATGATCCCCATAAATCCCCGCTTCCGTGGCTGCTGTCTCTAAAAAATCTGCTAGAGACAGTTGTTTTTGGCTAATCCCATAAATCGCTTTTTGGATTAAATAGGGATGTCCCCCGACAAGATTAATTATTTTTTGCAGTTCATCTTCTCCCAAGTCAGCCTGATATTTATTGGCTAGAGTCAAGACCTGTTCTAGAGTAAAATCAGGTAACAGGATTTCTGTTCCTACATTGAAAGGAGATTTATTCAGGCCAGCAGGAACATAATTTTCTGTGGAATAGGTGATAATTAAGTGTAACTTTTGCCAAGTATTATTATTTTTTGCCTCCTCGTGCCAAAGACGAAATAAACTAAGGAAATCGTCGGCAACGCTTGCATAGGCAAAGAGACTATCTATCTCCTCTAAAACTAAAATTAGGGGTTTATCCAGCTTTTTGAGCAAATGGTCTTCAAAATAGGCAGTACAGCTATAAAGTCCTAATCCTTCTTGCCATTTTTCCTGAAAGAGAGCTGCTAACCCTAATTTCTTGGAAGTAATCAAAGCAAACCAAGAGAGCAATCGGTCTAAATCGCTGAGAATTCCTTTACTTGCTTGTAAAAAACTGAAACTGACGGTTTTATACTCTCTTTTGTCAACTTGACTCAAAATTCTATCGACTAATAGGGTTTTACCCATCCCCTTGGCTGATTTAATTCGCAATAATGAACCTGCTTGACTCACCGTCTCCAGACAAAGCTGTTCCACTGGAGGACGTTCAATATACTTGGAAAAATCCGCGGCCCGGTTTTCTCCCTCATCCTCAGACATGGCAGCAGCTGTTTCCTCCAACTCATCCCAGTCAGCGATTTCTCGATAATCAAGGCCTAATTTTTGACAAATTTCAAAAAAATTAAGATTGCTAATCGGTTTACCGTTAAGAAAAAGGCTAATAGTCGCTCTTCCGAATCCTAACACCTCAGCAAGCACCTGTTGACTTGCGTAACCATTGAGTTTAACTGCTTGTTTGACTCTAGGGATATATTCTGATTTTACTTTAAGCGATCGCCCCATAAACTTCCATCAATCGACGCAATCTCTATTTTATCGCAAAAAACTCAGACATATCTCAGTCATTCTCAGTCATGAACTCAGAGAGTCATGACTGAGGATCAAGATGTACTGGTCGAAGTGTATTTATAAACTACACAAAACAGAATGCTTGACATATTTCCTTCTAAGTCCAAAGACAATGACACTTATAAGGGTGATTCTGGGACTTCAGCTAAGTCTGACAATTATTTAACCTCCGCGGAGAAGTCTCTTTTATCTGATTTACTCAAAGTTAATGCTGCCACTGTCTTGAGCTTTGAAATTGAAACAGATAGAATTGGAGAAGCTAACTTACAAGATAAATTAGAAAAACTAGCGGACAAAGGCTATATCAAAGTCAATGAAGAAGAAAGCTACAAAATCTTTACTCCCACTTGGAAAACTCGTTGGCTGAGGGTAAATGGTATTTTGTAGTCAGGTTCTAACGGAATTAGATAAGTTTCCTTTTTTCAGTTCATTCACCCATTACCTATTTTTGGTAGATTCTCAGACAACTGCCGCCACCGATCTTTTTAGCGAAATACGGAAACTTCTGGGAGAAGATCGGTGGCCTTTTGTGGTGACTGCGATAATTATTGGAGTAGCAGTTGAAACTAGAAGTACCTATTTCTCAGCTTTTAGGATTCGTCATTTATTTCCCGATTTAAAAAAGGATTTTTTAAAGACTTTCCGTTTTTTATTAATTGTCAAAATTTTTGTATCAATACTTTTATACCTTTTTATTCAGTTTATATTTTCTCTATTAAGCTTGATCGAGGATAATGTATATGTGGGTTTAATCATTGCTCTGGTCTTTGGTTTTATTATTAGTTCCTTAAACCCTAATTTAGAACAAATCGACCAAGTAATGGGTGGATTTAGCTTATCGACAATTAATCCTGTCTCCAGTCTGATCAAAAAGATATTAGGGTTGTACAAACAATTTAAAGCATCTATTATTGAGCCTTTCCAAAAGAAATTGGGGAACAAGAAAACCAGCCTATATATGTCTATTAAGCATGAATTTAATTGTTTTCAAATAGTTACTCTTCAGGAATACATCCAAGAATTACTCAGTAGATTTACACTGAAAGAAACGCAAGAGAAATATCAAGGAAGATTAAACGCTATCATCGGGGGAAATTTTAGTGACGAGGATAAGAGAGAAAGATTAATATGGTTATTATTTGATATTATGGAGGTTACTTATGAAGAGATCAATAAAATTAGAAATCACCCAGATCAATCAGAAATTTTAATAAGACTGGGAGAAATAGAACAGGGGAATAGTACGATAAATTAAACGTCGGACTGTTAATTAAATACACTTGTACGGTTTCCGATCGATTAACTGGAATCGATAAAAATCCTTGAGGGGGAGTGATGGGTTAACTTTTCCTGACAATTCTCGCCCTCTGGACCAGAAAAAAAGTAACCGATGTAAAACCGAGCAGTTAGACTAAATCCCTTTTTAATAGTGTGATTAACTCTCAAGTTATGAATTGTTTCTCCCCACACCCCACACCCCACACCCCACACCCCACACCCTGCCCCCACCGAAAAGCTTTTTGCTGCAAACCCCAAGTATCAAGGGGTATACTGCCAATATTTCCGATGATTGACAATTTTCTAGCGATCGAGCCTTTCCACTACGGAAATTCGAGTTTATGATAAAAAGAAATCCTCTCTCAGGTAAGAGCGGTAGTATGGCTTACTCGACACAGCAGTTAATTGAAATCCTCGAGCGAGAAATGCACGCCACTTGCAAAGGGGAACGTCTGTTACTCTCCCCGGCGGAGCGCATTGATAATCCGGTGATTGCCAAGGCGATCAATCTAGAAAAGGTGGGCAAAGTCTTCGCCTATCAGGATTTTCGCCGCCAAGTTCACGATTATCAACAAAAATATCAGGTTTCGGGCATTATCTGGCGTGTTTGTCAATGGGGCGATCGCACTCTCCGTTATCCCGAAATTCATAATCAATTAGTTGCCGTGGCGGGTGACAAGGAAATTCTCATGGCTGCCAAAGCCTCGGTTTTAGAGTTTTGGAACAGTATCACCCCTAATATGAATTTTTGGTGGGCGCTTAACTCCCGTCGTCCCATTTCTGCCGATTCTCTAGCCGAATTAGTTGCCCAGTCCGAATGGGCGGAATTAGATGTGGCGCGCACAGAATTATATCTCGGTCTCTGTTGGGGTAATCCTTTAGAACACCAGTATCAATGGGCGCAACCCTTTTCCGGTTGTCATCGCATTATCGCCGCCGTCGATGAACCTAGTTCGATTAAGGTGTGAGGGCGATTGATGTCTTGGGAATTATGAATTATGAATTGGGGGGTGGGGAGAATAAATAAAAGCAATCTCCTGACTTCTGACTGCTGCCGACCGTCTCCTATTGTAAAGTTTTGTTAATTTTTCTGGGATTAGGGCGTTTTGTAAAAATAGATACAGAATTGTATGTTATACATATTAATGGGTGATTAAAAAAGTTCGAAACACTATTTGCAGCTCGGAGGAAATGATTATGTCTACAGAACAACAAGCTCGCGCCTTAATGATGCGTCACCACCACGCCGTCAAAAATCGTCAACAATCGATGTTAGGGAGAAGTGCTTCTGAAATTGGTATTGACAATGACAATGGCTACGGGGAAACCGTTCAACGTCGCTTCTCGGCCGACTTTTCTTCACAAACTTATGATCGCTCTGGTGTTACTCTGAGTTAAGCTCTTAGATTTCGCCAAAGTGTAAGCTTTCAATCTTAGAATTAAGTGAACAATCAGCCCACACAAACCGAGATCGGAATGTGTGGGTTTTCGGTTTTTAGAGATAGGGGTCATTCCTCGGCCGATTACGCGGTTTCATCAGGATTTATACTTAAGTAGCTGGTTATAATTAAATTAAAAATGGATTTTAGGTTCGATCCCCCCTGCCCCCCTTGATAAGGGGGGTGCCGATCCCCCCTTAGTCCCCCCTTTAATCCCCCCTTGATAAGGGGGGCATCTGACAACTTTTAACGCCTACCTACTTATCGAATAATTCATAAATTATCAAAGGAGATTGTCATGAAAGGAGAATTCACCGCCATCATTGAAGCAGCAACAGAAGGGGGATACTGGGCAATTTGTCCTGAAGTACTAGGTGCAAATGGTCAAGGAGAAACCATTGAAGAAGCCAAAGAAAGCTTAAAAAGTGCTATTCAACTAATTTTTGAAGATCGTTTGGCTGATATTCGTCGAGGACTACCGAAAGAGGCGATCGAGGAGACAATTTCCATTCCATGAAACGTCAAGAATTAGAAAAAAAGTTGCGGAAAGCTGGTTGTTATCTTAAGCGAGAGGGTGCTTCTCATTCTCTTTGGATTAACCCTCAAACTGGGGTGATTGAAGCTGTACCACGACATACAGAAATCAAAGAATTTTTAGCACAAAAAATTCTCAGAAACCTGAATGCCCAATAGATAGTGCGATGCCGAAGGCACGGGAGCATCTCACCTTTGCAATGAGCATAAATACTTAGTGGAAAAATAGGCTTTTCGAGGGTAATTCTTGTTTTAATTCTCCATGTACGCAGTCTTTAAAAGCCTCTATTTCGTTCCAAGACACGATTAAGAGTGGCTTTTAGGCTAAGTATAATTACTTATCGCGTAAGTGAGATGCTCCCGAAGGCACGAAGGCAATGCCTTCGGCATCGCACTGAAAAAAGCTCCCCACTTCCCCAACACTGAATAATAGGTTCCAATCTCAGTGATCTGTGCTACCATTCGGGGTAAATTCAAGCGATCTCCAGACACCTATGAGCAAGGTTCTCGTGTTGAATGCCTCCTACGAACCGCTAAATATTACCAGTTGGCGGCGTGCGATCGTTTTATTGTTGAAAGGAAAAGCTGAATCCCTAGAACATAACGGAAAAGTGGTTTGTCGTGACTTACCCCTACCTTCTGTTATCCGTCTTAGGCAATACGTCCGTGTTCCCTACAAGGAAATTCCTTTAACCCGTCGTAATATCCTCGAACGAGATCATCACACTTGTCAATACTGTCTCTACCGAGGTGAACAATTAACCATCGATCATGTGATTCCCCGTTCTCGCGGAGGGGGTGATACCTGGGAGAATTTAGTGGCGGCTTGTGTGCGTTGTAATGTGCATAAGGGCAATCGTACACCAAAAGAGGCCAATATGTCCCTACGCGCCCAGCCGCGTCGTCCCTACAGCAGTCTCCACTTTGAGCTATTAAAGCACACCAGGGAGAATCACAATCAGGAATGGCGTAAATATGTCATCGGCATTTAGGGTGAAAAAGGCATGGTGAAACCAAGACCAAAATTGATTCCCATGCCATTATTATTAGTCTGGGTGCGAGGATTGGCAACTCCCGTGCCTAGATAAACCGCACAACCGCGACAGGGGGTATTGACTCGGTAGCGCACCGCCATGGGATCATTGGGATCAGTGATAGTTACTCCCTGATGGTTTAAATCTTTAATTAGATTGGTAACGGGTTTGAAAAAATCGGCGCTGGGGGGTTGACTTGGTTGCAGTTCTAGGGTTTGTTCTTGGGAAGCAAGAACGATTTCCGAAGCGATAACTAGCAGCAGAGAGGTAGTTAAGCCAAATAAACCCAGATTATTTTTGATCTTCATCTTTTTTATCACCGAGAGATTGTTAATTTCTTCTGGTGAGAATTCTAGCGTTTTCTCACCAGAAAGGAACCTAATCAGTAAAAAAAATTTACTGATTTCTACCATACTTATAATAAGCGGCACAAGCACCTTCACTAGAAACCATACAAGTGCCGATGGGATGTTCGGGAGTACAAGCAGTCCCAAATACTTTACATTCCCAGGGTTTTAAAACACCTTTAAGAATTTCGCCACACTGACAAGCTTTGTGATCTTTAACGCGCTGATTGGGTAAAGTAAATTTCTTCTCCGCATCAAAATTACTGTACTCATCTCGCAGTTTTAAACCTCCTTGAGCAATTTCTCCTAAACCTCGCCATTCAAACTGATCCCGCAGTTCAAAAACTTGGTCGATTGCCGATAAAGCGACTCTATTTCCTTGATTTTGTACCACTCGATCATACTGATTTTCGATCTCACATCTCTGCTCATCTAATTGTTTTAATACCATCCAAATTGATTGGAGAATATCCAAAGGTTCAAACCCAGAAACTACCACAGGTTTATGATATTCTTGGGCAATAACTTGATAGGGTTCTGTGCCAATTACCATGCTAACATGACCGGGACCAACAAAACCGTCTAACTGTAGATCTGGGTTATCTAACAAAGCTTTCAGAGCGGGAATAATCACCACATGATTAGAAAATAAACTAAAATTAGTGATGCCATCTCTTTGGGCTTCTAAAACAGTTAAAGCTGTGCTAGGAACGGTTGTTTCAAAACCTAATGCTAGAAATATTACTTCTTTATCGAGATTTTCTCTGGCAATTTTTAAGGCATCGCGAGGAGAATAAACCATGCGAATATCATCACCTTTTGCTCGTGCTTGCAGCAGACTCAAATGGGAACCGGGGACACGCATAGTATCGCCAAAAGTTGTCAGAATTACGCTCGGTTGTTGTGCGAGAAAAATGGCATCATCTAAACGACCTCGCGGCATCACACAAACGGGACATCCAGGACCGTGAATTAATTCGATAGTTTCGGGAAGTATTGCCTCGATACCGTATCTAAAAATTGAGTGGGTATGACCTCCACAAACCTCCATAATTTTAGTAACTTTTTCCCGCTTTTCAGAGATTCTTATCGATAATTGTTCAATTTGTTGAATTAATCCTGCCGCTTTAACTGGATCACGAAATTCATCAACGTATTTCATAACAAGCTTTCTCTCTATAAGTGGTTGGACAAAAGTAAAGTTAATTGTGGAGCCGGTCGTCGGTTGTCAGTAATAATTGCCGTAATTTACATTTCTTAAGATAGACAACAGAATTAATTTATGGGTGACTACTTAAGAACATTAATTATGATTAAATTCTTCCTCTAATTCCGATAATTGTGTTAATAAATTTAGGGTTTCTTGAGCCTCATCTTCATCAATTCGATTCATTGCAAAACCCACATGAACTAATACCCAATCCCCTACACAAGTATTAGCAGGATGGTCTTCATCAACAATGCAAGTGATATTTACTTCTCTTTTTACACCCCCCACATCGACGAGAGCGAGATGATGGTTTTCATCAATAATTGCTGTAATTTGTCCTGGTATGCCTAAACACATAGTTTTTACCTTGAAAAATCTAGTTTTTGTTAATTATGGGCTGATTTTTTGGGTAGAGATTGCGGTAATATCAACTGAGAATCAGGTCATACTTCATCCCTCTAAGAAAGGCTATACAGTCAAAGGTTATCCTTTTTACTTTTTCCTTTCCTCTTTCCCCTTTTTACTCGGTCTTACCTGCCATTCTGGACTATTGCCCTCAAGAACAGCTTTTTTTCCCGTATCTTTTTTAAGATTTCCCCTGTCCCGGACCGTGGACAATATCCCAGCAAGGGTAAAACTTTTGTATTAGGGACTACATCGCTTTACTAAATTGTCCGTCAAAAGTTGATAGAGGAGCCTAGTCTCATAAAATAGCAAGCGACACAGCCCATCCTTACCCAATGCCTTAAAACTTGTTGACACTCCCCGCTCTAAAGAGACGGGGATTCTTGGTTCACAGAGATTACTTGCTTAGACAGAATTGCTTCTGAAAAAGTAGAGGTATTCTCTCCCCAAGCGTTTATTGG
>NZ_JAJTDH010000062.1:0-42857 GCF_021300285.1 Microcystis sp. 49638_E5
TCCACCTTAATTCCTTCTTTCAAAACTATACCTATCAATCGTTTCCCCTTTTTTTAAGTTTCTTCTCTTTTTGTTAAGAAAGATCCGACTAATGGATAGCTTAATAAGGGGGGTTTGATCCCCCCTTGATCCCCCCTTGATCCCCCCTTGATCCCCCCTTGATCCCCCCTTGATCCCCCCTTGATAAGGTAGGGTTGATTCATGAATCAACCCTACCCTTGATAAGGGTGGTGTCTGATAATTTTTAACGCCTACCTACTTAGGATCAGCCTAGTCAAAGTGGTGCCAAGGACAAAAGAGCCAACCGGATTTGTCCTCGCATCGGGGTGAGGAATTGACCATGGAGAAAATCGCCTCACCACTAACCGCTAAACCTTCTTACTTTTGCCAGTTTTACTACCCGGAGAAGTAGTTTTTTTAGTAGTGGTAGAAGTAGTTTTCTTGGTGGTGGTTTTCTTGGCAGTGGTTGTCTTGGCTGCTAGGGCGACTAAAGCTTGTTCTAGAGTCAGGGTTTCGGCGGTTTCTCCTTCGGGAATCTTGGCGTTAGTCTTACCGTGCTTGATATAAACTCCGTAGGGACCCTCGTACAATCCCACCAATTCCCCGTCGTCGGGATGTTGACCCAATTCTTTTAGGGGTGGTTTGGTGGAACCGCGAGTGCCGCGAGTTTTTTTCGGTTCGGCTAATAAGGCTAAAGCTCGATCGAGGGTTATAGTTAAGACATCATCGCTGGCTTTCAGGGAACGATATTCTTTTTCTTTGCCCTCTTCCTGAACTATATATGGACCGAAACGCCCTAAGCTGGCTTTAATTTTGCCTCCGGTGAGGGGATGGGTTCCCAGTAGTCGTGGCAGTGCCAATAAACCCACCGCTTGTTCGAGGGTGACATCCTCTGGTTTGACTCCTTTGGGTAGGGAGGCGCGTTTCGGTTTGGGGTTGTCATCGCTGACATCTCCTAACTGGACGTAGGGGCCGTAACTACCCACGAGCAGATAAATTGGCTCTCCGGTGTCGGGATGAAGACCTATTTTATCGGGACCTGCGGTTTTTTGTCGCAGCAGGGTTTCTACCTGTTCGGGGTTGAGGTCGGCGGGGGTTAAATCGGCGGGGATGGAAGCGGTGAGGATTTCATCGCCTCGGGAGACTTCCAGATAGGGACCGTATTTGCCGATCTTGATAGTTGCCTGTAAATCCTCTAAATTTACCGATTTGGCGGTGCTAGAGTTAATTTGACTCTCGCGCTCTTTGACTTGGCTTTCTAGCCCTTTTTCGCCGCGATAGAAGCGATCGAGATAGGGCAACCATTGGGCGGAACCAGTGGCGATATCGTCGAGGGTTTCCTCCATTTTTGAGGTAAATTTGGGATCTACCAGGTCGGGGAAATGATTTTCTAACAAACTAACCACGGCAAAAGCGGTGAAGGTGGGAATGAGGGTTTTATTCCGCATTTGGGCATAACCGCGATCGATAATTGTGCCGAGAATGGTGGCGTAGGTGCTGGGTCGCCCGATTCCTTCACTTTCGAGGGTTTTTACGAGGGAGGCTTCGCTATAACGGGCGGGGGGTTGGGTATCGTGGCTAATGGCTTCTAGTTGGCGACAATTGGGGGTATCACCGATGCTGAGGGGGGGTAGGATTATTTCTTGGTCGTCGATGGCGGCTTCGGGATCGTCGGAACCTTCCACATAGGCGCGGAAAAAGCCTGGGAAGTCGATTCTTTTGCCAGAGGAGCGAAATCCGGCATTTTCTACCTGAATATTAACGGCGATCTGGGTAATGCGGGCATCGGCCATCTGTGAGGCGACGGTACGTTTCCAGATTAGGTCGTAGAGGGCGAATTCTAGTCCGCTCAGGCCGGTTTCCCGGGGCAGGCGAAAGCTGCTACCGGCGGGCCGGATGGCTTCGTGTGCTTCCTGTGCGCCTTTGCTTTTGGTGGTGTACTGCCGGGGTTGGGGACTGAGATAGTTTTTTCCGTACATTTGTTCTACACAATGACGGGCGGCGGTGATGGCCTGATCGGAAAGATGGACGGAATCGGTCCGCATATAGGTGATGTAGCCCTGTTCGTAGAGATTTTGGGCGATTCGCATGGTGTCGCGGGCGGATATGCCCAGTTTCCGGTTAGCTTCTTGCTGTAGGGTGGAGGTGGTGAAGGGGGGGGAAGGTTTGCGAGTGGTGGGTTTTTCTTCGGTGTGGCTAACGCGCCAGATTTTGTCTTGGATGCGTTCTTTTAAGGCGGCGGCGGTGGCTTGATCTAAGAGTGTCACCTGGCGACCGGGGAGCAGTCTGCCGGTGTCGGCATCGAAATCGCTGCCATTTGCCACTTTTTGACCGTTTAAGGTGACTAATTTCGACTCGAATTGATTTTTGTCCTTTTCGAGGGTGGCTTTCAGGTCCCAATAATTGGCGGTTTTAAAAGCTCGTCGTTCTCGTTCGCGCTGCACGAGCAGACGTACCGCGACGGATTGCACGCGGCCGGCGGATAACCCTTTGGAGATTTTTTTCCAGAGTAGGGGGGAGAGGGTATAACCGTAGAGGCGATCGAGTATGCGGCGGGTTTCTTGGGCGTGAACTAAATTTTCGTCGATGGAGCGACAATTTTTCAGGGCGGCTTGGATTGCTTCTTTGGTGATTTCGTGAAATACCATTCTTTTGATGGGTATTTTCGGGTTGAGTACCTGCAAGAGATGCCAACTGATGCTTTCCCCTTCCCGATCTTCGTCGGTGGCGAGGATCAGTTCGCTGGCCCCTTTGAGGGCTTCTTTTAATTCTTTGACGACTTTACTTTTGCTTTTGGGGACGACGTAGAGGGGGTCGAAATCGTTCTCCACATCTACGCCTAAATTGGCCCAGGATTTGTCTTTGTGGGTGGGGGGAATTTCTTCGGCGGAGGCGGGCAGATCGCGGATGTGGCCCATGGAGGCTTGGACTCGATAGCCGCTAGGCAGATAATTGCTGATCGTCCGAGCTTTGGTGGGGGATTCGACAATAACCAGGGTTGACATAGGAATTGATCACGAGGGCATCGCCACAGCGACTGTTTTAGTTAGACTGACAATCGTTGTTTGATGATGGGCAAAAGTTACTATTTATCTTGACCGGCTTGATTCAGGTCAAAAGCCACTTATTACGATAATAGAGATTAAAGCTGGTCTTTTGTCACTAACTTCTTAACAAAACTTAATATTTTTCTGGAGCGGCGATCGGACTCAAGGCACTGCTGGCGGCCGCAGGGTAATATAATCCGTGTGAGGAGTGGGAATTATGAATTATGAATTGGGGGGTGGGGAGTGCCTATCGCTTACAGGTGTAGGTTTATTACAAAGAGGTGAATCGGGCCAAAGCCTTGTCTGTTCTAATTTAGGTTCAAATACAAGGCATCCGTCGTCGACAGGACAGAAAAGAGCTTCTAGACTGAACATAGATGGGTTGAGGGTGCTGAGTTTATATATTTTTCAGCTTACTAGCCTCCGCCTTTTCTTTCCACCCTTATCCCGAACTGACGTTAAAATTATGCAATCAATTAAATTTTTTAGTAGTATGCGTCCCCAAAATCGTCAATTTGCCGTCATCGGATTAGGCAGATTTGGGCGCGCTGTCTGTGAAACCTTACGCAAACAAGGTTATCAAGTGGTAGCGACAGATATTGACGAAGGATTAGTAGCACAAGCGTTATCTGATCGAATAGTAGATAATGCGATCGAGCTTGATTCTACCAAACCTAACGCCCTGCGAGAAGCGGGAATTTTTGAAACCGATACGGTGATTGTCGCTATTGGTAAATACGTGGAAGAAAGTATCATTACTACTCTCAATTGTAAGGAAGCAGGGGTTAATTTTGTCGCCGCTAAAGCCTCCACAGAAATCCATGGAAAATTACTAAAAAAAGTTGGTGCAGATTTAGTAGTTTTTCCCGAATACGATGCCGGTTGTGAGTTAGCGCACCGTTTAACTAGACCATCAATTTTAGAACGATTTGATCTCGATCCCGAACATAGTATTGTCGAGTTAAAAGTCCCGGAAGCTTTTCACGGTAAAACCCTAGCAGAGTTAGAAATTCGTAATCGTTATGGTTTAAATATTGTCGCTGTCGGTAATGCGGAAAAATTCAAGATTAACCCCAATCCCCAAGAAAGATTATACAAGGATTTAGCCATGGTGGTAATTGGTTCTAACCGAGATATTCAGCGTTTACCGATGTAGAATTTAGTCAAATAGATGAAGGCGATTTTTTAGCCTTCAGCCGCCAGACTTCGGCGTGAGACTTCGGACGTTCGGCGAGACTTCGGCGTGAGCTTTTGTCGAACATTTTTTTCTCCTGATATCCCTGATAACTGATAACTGATAACTGATTAATTTCCTCGCCAAAAGACAATCGAATTATTGAGAGGTTGAATGATGGTGCCGGGATAATAGAAAGCGAGAATTTGTTCGGGAGACCAACCCAAACGGGCTAAATTATAGGAACCAAATTGACTTAATCCTACCCCGTGGCCAAAACCGCCACCAATAAAGTTATAACCCTGGATTTGTCGATTGGTATCGTAGATAGGATCGATGTAGAATAGGGTACTGCGAGGCGGTCCTAAGGCACTACGCACCTCATTTTTATGCAGTTCCAAAATCCCCTTATCGGTTTGAATAGTCATAGTCAGAATCCGACCGGAAGGAGAGCGCTTAGTCACTTCCATCCATTGGATTTTCTGGAAATGGGCGAGGGGATGTTTTCTGCGTTTTAGATAGGTTTCTAGGTCTTGACTCAAATCAGCTAAAGAAGCTTGTTTTTGCCAGCGAAAAACCCGTCGGCCTGTCTCATTAAAACCATCTTTAAGATTAATAAACTGGCGAAAAGTTGTCTCATTAGCGAGAGATTGTTTCGACAGGTCCCAGACTCGATTGGGGGAGTCCACCACTGCCCGGAGATAAGGTCTTTCTTCCCCATCCCAAACATCACTAAAGAGGGCAGTTACTCCGCCGGTGGTGGAGGAATAAAGGGCATCCACTAACTCATTTTGGTAGGTTAAAACTAGGCCTCGCGTGGCTGTGATCGCTTGATCGGCCCGGGGATTAGTTCCCGTCAATCCATAATAAACTTGACAATGGGTATCGGCACAGAGTTCGTAATTATCGGCTTGAAAACGGCGGAGATTGCGGAGGGCGTAGGTACGGGCGATAATAGTTTGCGCTTGGGTGGCACTTTCCGGGGCATCATGACCGATTTCGTGGGGTACAACCCCACGCAGGTAGGTTTCGAGGGGAACGTTATTAACTAGGGTAAAAGTGCCGTAGGCGTTGGGCTGTAGGCGCATGGTTCCCCCGTACAAACGTACTTGCTCGGGGCTATGGGTGACTTGAATCAGGTTTTTTTGGCTCTCGATTTCTAATTCTTTGGGAAAATAGCGCACCCCGTTGATCTGGAAAGAAACTTGCGGCTTTTCTTTGAGTAAAACACTATTAATATAGGGTTGATTGTGGCCTTTTGCTTGCAAACTGGTCAGCAACCAACGCCGCACTAGGGGATTTTCATAAACTTCTCGCTTTGCCCAAACCTGCCAGCGTCCGGGTTGGGTGATTTCCACTTTAATGCCCATTTTTGCCCAATTTTTGGCACTATTTTCGGCGGTTTCAAAGGTGGCGTGGTCGCTCAAAATGACTTTTTCTTGGAGGATGGGAGAAGCGAGGGGACGGGGAATAACTTCTAATTGTAGGCGATTGGTTTGCAGGGTTTGGGATTGGCCATCTTCTCCCAGCACCCGCAGGGTGAGATTATCACCACTGCTACTACTCAGGGTTAATTTTTCCTTGGCTTCATCGCCAAAACGTTGGACAATGCCCACTCTCAGAAGGACATCCTTGGCTATAGCGGCAGGAATTAGGGTTAAACTGAGCAAGATCGCCGCAGTTATGGAACCGATGCTAATTATCGGTTTTTTTTCCTTTATTTTTAGCATAAAGTCAAGTATCTGTTAATAAGTTTTCATAAAATTTGAGGATATTCAGAGATTATAGCAGCAAGCTATCAGCTTTTTAGTCATCAGACTTCGGCGTGAGCTTTTGTCGAACGCTTTTTGCTCGCCACTTCCCACTGATAACTGATTACTGCTCACTGAAAAGTCTCCCCACTTGCCAATTCATAATTCATAATTCATAATTCCCATCTAACTTCCCCCATCGCTGATAATGCGTAAACGTACCATTTTTTGCCCACCTTCATCCAGTTCTACTTCGATCACTTCACTGGTTAAACTTTCTAAACAGGTTAACATCGATCGCAGATGGGGATTACTTGCTCCCGTATCCACATAGAGGCGATCGGACAAACTACCCAAACGTTTCCAAGTAGTATAAAGTTTAGCCACAGCCTGCTCTAATTGTGTGGCTTGTTTAACCAGATCCGCCGCCGTATTTAGACAATCGACGCGCAAAGCTTCTTCTAGAGCCATTTCGATATCTAAATTACCTCGTCGGAGAGTTTGTACTTGGGCCGCCGCGTCGAGATATTTGGCTAAACTGCGTGCTTCCGAGGTGATTAATTTTACCGTGTCCACATCGGGATTAGCGGCGATTTCTTGGCGGAGAGTGTCGATATGAGTATCGGGTAACTTTTCTAATTCTTTCACTAGGGGAGCGAGATGACGCGCCGGTAAACTACCATCGCTGGCCTTTTCCTTCACCTCATCGGGTAGTAAATCTGAACTCATCGCCGTCCATTCATCGGCCAATTGTTTCACCTCCCGACGAGTAATTCTCTCCCCTTGTCGGGCCGCATCACTGACTAATTTTTGAATTTCGGGGGCAGATTTGGCCGTTTCCACGAAGGCGCGTTTACTAAAATTATTGATACTATCGGGATCCAGTTGTCCTTCTGCTAGGAGAGTATCAGCACTATTAGCCAATTGAATCAGAGCATAAGCTTGACTTTTAGTGATTTCTCGCTGTTTTAACCAGTTTAAAAAGCCTGTACCGCGACTATCACCGCCTTGCTTCTCTCGGTCGCGAATAGCTCGCAAAATTCGCCCCCGCCAGATTTCCGTTTGCAAATCAAAGCGATCGCAAACTTTCCAAAAAGAATCCAGTTGCTGCTGAAAGTCATGATCTTGGATGGTTTCATCTTCGGGATCTGGCAGTTGAAAGTTAAACTCTAGAGGCGTTTCAAAGGCATCAATGATCGCGGAGGTGTCGGAGGAGAACGTCGCAGCATCAACCATATATGATAGACTCGGCAGTTAATCGGGCATTTTATCTTAACTCGCTCTGGCAACCCCCGACAAGTCGATTAATCTTCAGGTAAAACCCCACACCCTGTCCCCACGAACAACTTTTTCATCAAACCCTAGTTAGGAGAAGCATTGGGGGGAGTGGGACTGGTAACAGGTGCGGGGGGTGTCGTCCCGGTCGTGGGACTGGTGACAGGTGCGGGAGAAATCGATGGATTGGAAACGGGATAACGACTCAGGAATTGCCAAGCGATCGCAGCCAGCAAACCGAGAACACCGACTGCGATCGCTACCACGACTAGGGTTGAAACGGTAGTGGGTGCGGGGGGAGAGGTAGGACTAGAAACAGAAGAAGATGCGGGGGGGGGAGTGGGTATTGCTGTCACCGCTTCTTCTCCGGAGTAGGTGTCTCCTCTGTGATCAAAATCTTGGTCATTAAGATCGGGAATAATTCGTTCTTTGGCCTCAGCATAAATTAAAGGCCTGACAGTTTCAGCCGTAGGAACTACCCGACAATAAACTAGGGCGATGGTGGAGTTATCGTGACCGTTTTTCTGGTTAGCTAGTTGTAATAAACTTTCCCCCACTGCGGTTACAGTTTTCTCCCCTTGTAAAAGAGGCAGAATTTCACTGTCCCAGTATTGTTCTACCCGATCGTAATCACTTAAACCATCGGAACAGAGGAGAAAAACACAGTCTTGATCAATAATCAACCTCTGAACGGTGGGATAGAGATTAGTGGCGCTACTCATGCCCAAAGCTTGCACCAAGGCCCCGGCGTTGGGATACTGTATGGCATCACGATAGAGGAGATAGCCTAATTTCACTTCCCGGTCAGCGAGATCATCATCCACCGTCACTTGATGACAACCCTGGGCAGTAATCCAATAGATACGGGAATCCCCCACATGGGCCGCGTACATTTCCTCGGCCTGGCCAAAGGCCATAACTAGAGTCGTACCCATGCGCCGGCGATCTTGTCTTGACTCCTGATCATTGCGTTGACTGATCAGATCATTGGTGACACGAATCGCCTGTTCGAGGACAAGACTGTGACTATCGGGATAGACTTGAATATCAGTGGTGGGACTCTGATTAATTTCCCTAGGCAGGGTTTCGATCGCCAATTGAGCAGCGATTTCGCCCCCTTCCTGACCACCGATGCCATCACAGACAATCGCCAGGGGATTTTGACCATTAGACAGGGTTATGGCCTGATTAGCTGGGGGATAACAGGCATCCTCGTTGTGTTCCCGCACCGGACCGGTATCGGTGCAGGTAAAAATCTCATAGGTGCGTTCTTGACCTCTACCGTAGTGCTGTAGTGCATAATCGAGAATAGCGATCAGGGATTCCGGGCGATCGAGATCACCGGATTCTAGCTCTTGGGTCAGGGATGCGAGAAAATCTTGAATATTAGCGGCTGCCGTCGGGATCAGACCGGCCCAGAAAGCCCCTAAATCTCGTAAATTGGGAGCGGTGACCTCGTCTTTGCTTAATTCTAGTAATTGCAGCAGCTGATTATTCACTCTCGTCAGAAAAGGGTTAAGCAGACTAGAGACCATAGCTTTTTTCTGGAGGGGATACCAGAGTTTGGCCATTTGCCATAACCAGTGAATTTGCCTTAAATCGGAAGCTTGCGACCAAACCTCGGCCAGAGTGGGCAATAGTTCTGGATAAATTAATTCTCCCGTTTCATCGAGGGGAATAGTGCCGTATTCTAACAGCCAGATGTCCATATTTAAGCGTTCATCGGGACTGGGAATATAGCCATAGACTTGGGGAATGTGGAGATGGAAGGGTAACAATTTTAGGTAGAGGGAAATCCAGCTAGGAGGTTCGTCCGGCGCTTGGGGTGCTTGAGCGGGTTTAGTATCAAGAACAATTTGTGGTTGTTTGACCAAATAACGATCATCAATTAGCTCGCCAACACGATAATAGCTTCTCACCCAATCACCGATCATCCATAAATAGCGCTTAACTAAAGGAGTGCCGCATTTTTCACAGAATCTATTAGTGAGAGCGTTCGGGGATAGACAGGTTAGGTTTTGACATTGGAGGGTTGTCACGGAATCCATGAAAACTGCTGACTCCTAAAGCGCGGTTAGTAATCGGTTAATAAAATAGCGTGTTTTTACCCACGATGACTGCCAGTATATTGCAGTGTTTCCCAAATTTTACCCTTTGTCGCTCGATCAGGAATAATTAATGCTGACAGTGCCATCTCTAGGGGTATGTCTGGGGTGTGGGGTGTGGGGAGTGGGGTGTGGGAATTATAAATTATAAATTATAAATTATGAATTATGAATTGGGGAAGTGGGGTGTGGGGTGTGGGGTGTGGGAATTATAAATTATAAATTATGAATTATGAATTGGGGAAGTGGGGGAGTGGGGGAGTGGGGAGAGTAAAGCTGCCTCCTGTCTCCTGACTCCTATCTCCTGACTGATAACAGTTTCTAAATATTTTTCAACATCAGCAAAGAGCGAGTTTGAAAGCCGAGATTTTGGTAGAGAGTGAGAGCATTGTCGTTATTGATGAAGACTTGTAAACCGATGCGGGTTTGTCCGCGACTTTTTGCCCAATCCTTAGCTCGATCGATTAGTGCGCTGGCGATACCTTGGCGACGATGCTGGGGATCGACGTAAATTAGAAAAATATGACCATAGCGATCGCCTGTCACCTGATCGACGGCGCTCCCCATCCAGAGACAAGCGATCGCCGTTTGTTGTCCTTCGACGATCCACAGGGGAGTATCGAGGCAAAAAAACTGTCTGACTGTATCAGCTAGATGGGAGAGGTTTTTTTGTTCGGGAAAAAATTCTTGATAGGTGCGGGTGAGAAAATTAATGAGTAGATAGCGATCGCTCGGTTTTCCCAGTCGCAGCTGATAATTTTCGGGAAGGTTAGCCATGCCAAGGATAAGAGAAAATTATGCCCAGGGATGGCTCGATCGGAGCGGGTGCGGCTAAATCTGCTGGCAAAAAAATCCGGATGCTGGTGGCAACCAGAGCAACTAAAAACACTAAGATAGTCAGGAGGGGAGCGATATATTGCCGGAAAAAAGCCATAATTATTTGATCTCTAAACTGCTGTTCTTTCTATTTTAGGGATTGCCAGTGGAGATATCAGCAATTTTTTTCCTGAAAATTCGCCTAAAAAAAAGTGACCGGCACACCGATCACCAGAAACCGACAACTAGACTATGACCAAACACCGATTAACTCTAACGAAGGTGCAAATAGGCCGCCTCTGCTTCCAATTGACGAACTAGAGCCTCATTTCCCTGCGCTCTAGCCACTTCCAGTCGGTGTTGTAAATTTCTGCGGAGTGTTTCTCTATGGGCCACGGTGGCCTGTGTTAGGACTTGCTGACGATTTTTGTTCATGATGGACAGACTTTTGAGCGACTTAACTTACCTTATATCTAAATCATAACATTCTCCTTGGGGAACTGTATCTTTAGATACTGAATTTCCCATTAAGATTTATTAAAGCTGTTGGCCACCCTAGGAACCAGTCAATGACGGAAAAGACACTGATAACCCTTACTAGCGATTTTGGACTACAGGACGGTTATGTGGGCATGATCAAGGGAGTAATCGCGGGAATTGCTCCCCATGCTCGCACTATCGACCTGAATCATCAAATTTCGCCCCAAGACCTTTACGCTGGTCGTTTTATTCTCCTGAATGCCTATCAATATTTTCCCCAAGGCACTATTCATCTGGCAGTTATAGATCCGGGAGTGGGAAGCAAAAGACGCGGGGTAGGGATTCGTTTTGCCGGTGGTTATTTAGTCGGGCCAGATAATGGTTTATTTAGTGGCATTTTAAGTCAATCTCCCGCTATATCCGCCGTTAATCTCGATAATTCTTCCTATTGGCGCACCCCTAACCCTAGCACTACTTTTCATGGTCGTGATATTTTTGCTCCTGTGGCTGCTTATTTGGCCCGGGGAGTACCCCTAGAAATGTTGGGTGAGATTATTGATCCCGATAGCTTGCAACAATTAGCGATCGCTGTTCCCCAGATCGAGGAAGATAAAATTAGGGGTCAAATTCAATATATTGACATTTTCGGCAATTTAATCAGCAATATCCCCAATTATCTCCTAGAAGGAAAAAATTGGTCGGTGCAGTTGGGTCCAAAAATTATCCCCGCAAAAAACACCTACAGTGATGTTCCTTCCGGGGAAATAGTCGCTTTTATCGGTAGTCACGGGGGGTTAGAAATTGCCGTCAATAGTGGCAGCGCTCAAAAGCAATTACACCTAAATATTGGCGATGCGATCGAGGTTAGAATAGATAGGAGTCAGTGATCAAAACTGATAACTGATAACTGATAACTGATAGAGCCTTTTAATCAATTCTCATGCTAATATCTAACCAAGTAGAACGAGTAATCGGGGCGCTAGTGGAAATATAATCTACTCCTGTTTCGGCAACGTTGCGAATGCGATCGAGGGTAATATTTCCCGATGCTTCTATTTTGGTTTTACTATTAAAATTGCGGATCATCTCCACAGCAGTTTGCATCATCTCTAAATCCATATTATCTAACATAATGATCTCTACCTGCTGCTGCAGAGCTTGATTCACTTCTTCTAATTGACTGGTTTCTACCTCAATTGTGAGAGGATAGGGCATATTTTGCCGTACACGACGCACTGCTTCCTCAATGCTGCCGGCTGCTTGAATATGATTATCTTTAATCATAATTGCATCATCTAACCCCAAACGATGGTTAATAGCGCCACCGATACCGGAGGCATATTTTTCTAAAATTCGCAATCCGGGGGTAGTTTTGCGAGTATCGACCAATCTTGTCGATAAATCGGCAATTTTCTCCACATACTGACGAGTGGCACTAGCAATCCCACTCAAGCGCATAGCAAGATTTAAAGCGACTCTTTCCCCAATTAACAGCGCATCGAGGGAACCTTCTATCTCGGCAATAACTTTAGACTTGGGGCAGAATTCTCCTTCGGCAACGGTGGGGGTAAAGTGAATAGTGGGGTTAAGCAGTTGAAAAACTCGTTCAGCTACGGGTAAACCAGCAATAACACCCGCTTCCTTGGCAATCCAAGTAGCTTGACCAATTTTAGCATGACCGAAGAAAATTGCTTGGGTGGTGCGATCGCCTCTACCGAGATCTTCTCGTAACCAGTTTTCTAACAAGGGATCAAGGACTAATAGGGGCGGTAACATAGAATTTATCGAAAAAATCGGGACGTATTTATTTTAAGTCTAGGAATATTTGACCTTTTTGTAAACTTTTTTTAATCGAAACTTATCCCTTCATAGATTAACTCGATCGCACAGTGAAAATCGAGACTAGATAGAATAATTTCTTCCCCTTGACTATAAGCGCAGTAAAACCAAATTTTATCTTCACCGCGACGATAAACCTCAACAGTGATCGATTCAGGATCGACTAAAACGTATTCTTGTAAACTAGGAATCTGACGATAATATTGTAACTTTTTAGTGCGATCATAGTTTCCTGTGCTAGGGGAAAGCACTTCAATAATTACTTGTGGATGTTGAATAAAATTACGAGATTGTCTATCCCTAAAATCGCAACTAATCACTAAATCGGGATAAAAATAACGACTATTATTAGCTTGTACTTTCACATCAGATACATTCACCCGACAGCCTCGCGGACGGAGATGAATTCTTAAAGCAGTATAAAAATTCAAGGTAATATCATTATGAGGCAGACTACCCCCAGTCATGGCGATAATTTCCCCATCAATATATTCATGGCGACATTCCTGTGTAGCTTCCCATTCTAGATACTCTTCCGGGGTCATTCTTTCTGGGTATTGAGGTTGAGCGATCATTTTTCTTTTTCCTTGTCAACTAACTAAATTAATATCCCATTTCCTTTTTATCTTATACCATTTTCTCGCCCGAAGATTGAAGAATAGTCATAATTAAGCGGTGACTGATTACCCTAATGATAAGATGGAGAGAGAAAGCATTATTATCGCAGGTAGCTAAGATGACAAAAACAATTGCCGATATCATGACTCCCAATCCCATCACCGTCACCGCTAACACTTCTCTGTCGGAAGCAGTGAAGATTTTGGCCGAAAAGCGGTTTAGTGGTTTACCCGTGGTGGATGACAAGATGCGACTGATTGGGGTTATCTCCGAAACTGACCTTATGTGGCAGGAAACGGGAGTAGAAGCTCCTCCTTACATTATGCTCCTCGATAGCGTCATCTATCTACAAAATCCTAGCCGTCACGAGAAATTACTCCATAAAGCTCTCGGTCAAACCGTGGGGGAGGTAATGACCGATAAACCTATTAGTATCACGGCCGATCGCCCTTTGAAAGAAGCGGCCTCGTTAATGTACGATCGTCATGTGCGTCGTTTACCGGTAATTGAGGAAGAAACCCACAAAGTAATCGGTATTATCACTCGCGGCGATATCATTCGCGATATGGCAAAATCGGAAGCATAATTGTTTTTCTAAGGCAACAATTAACTAAAAGATATTGAACAAATGAATCAATCTCAGGAAACGGTTACTTATTCCCTAGAAACTATCTTGATGCGGATTGAGGGAAAATCGATTCGTTACAAAAAGATGTGACGGATTTAAAGGTAGGACAAGGGGTGTTAACGGGAAAAGTTGAGGGAATAGAAAATCGACTAAACTCATTAGAAGGAAACCAAAAATATCAGGTTTGGGCATTAATTGTCCTCTTATCTGGGGTAATTGTGAAAACTTTTTTTCTGAGCAGTAATCCCTAAATTCTTGCTTCCCTTGCAATTTCTCGGCTCTTCTAGGTTCTGTGTGATAAGTTTAACTTACTATATGATAGATCGATCTTTGTGTCCTTTGTGTCTTTGTGGTTCGTTCCACCCCCTTGCTAGGAGCAATGTATCTTAGAATACATTTTACCCACCAAATCCAAGAGAGCCATTTCTCTAACAACTATCAGGATGAAGCGCCGTCAATTTCTCACTACTACTGCCCTAACTGCTGTTAGTTTTTCCCTAATTCCTAGAAAAGTTATTAGTAATAATTTTCCTCTAATTAAACCGCCACATCTACAACCAGGGGACGGAGTGGGTATTATTAGTCCGGCGGGGGCAACTTTTAAAGAAGATGATTTAAATATAGTTATCGAAGCAGTTAAAGCTTTAAAATTAGTCCCAAAAGTTGGTCAATACGCTTTAGATCGTTATGGTTATTTAGCCGGTAAAGATGGCGAGCGAGCGTCGGATATAAATCAATTTTTTGCTGATGATAATATTGCCCTAATTTTACCAATTCGCGGCGGTTGGGGCAGCGCTCGTTTATTACCTTATCTCGACTACGATTTAATTCGTCGTCATCCTAAAATCATCTGTGGTTTTAGTGATATAACTTCTTTATTATTGGCTATTTATGCCAAAACTGGTTTAGTTACTTTCCATGCTCCCAATGGCTTTTCTAGTTGGCGCACCGCTCAAACTGAAAGCTTTCGACAAGTTTTATTTTCTGGGGAAAAGTTAACTTTTAGAAATCTTCCCGATCCCGACGATGCTAATCGTTTAATGCAGGTAAAAAATCGCATTCAAACTATTACTAAAGGTCAAGCCAAAGGTAAATTAATCGGCGGTAATTTAACCACTTTAGCCTCGATCGCGGGTTCTCCCTATCTACCGGATTTTACCGGAGCTATCCTATTTTTAGAAGATATTGGTGAAGATGTTTATGAAATTGATCGCCTGTTAAATCAATTAAAATTAGCGGGAATTTTCAATAATTTAGCTGGGTTTATCTTCGGTCAATGTAGCAATTGTAGTGCTGATAGTGACTATGGTTCCTTGACGTTAGAAGAAGTGATCAGAGAATATATCCAACCCTTAAAAATTCCCGCTTGTTTAGGATTAACTATCGGACATTTAGAAATTATTGAAACTATTCCCATCGGTATTGAGGTAGAATTTGATGCTAATCAGGGAACGATTACTATGTTAGAATCGGCGGTTAGTAAACCCTAAAATAGCTGACTGTTGCTATTCCCTTTTTTAACTGATAAAGGAATATTTAGGGCTTGCTGAATAAATCTAAAAACCTTGTTGGATAAGGCTTTTAGACTTTTTTGACCTCAAAAAGTGCCGACCATTGGAGGGATCGGGGGTAAAATTCAGGTACTTTTTCCTTAGACTGGCGAAGTTACACTAAATCCGTTGAGTATAGGCTAGTTATGAGGAGAGGCACTCATGCAAGAGGCAAAAGCTTCAGAAACTGATTACTGATAACTGATAACTGAAAAAGCTAATTACTGTCGCGGTTGTACGGGGAACCCTTGACGCTGCAACACTTCCGCCGCATCTTGGCCCGGTTGATAGTTGATACCGAGGGTAGAAGTGGCCGAATCTTCGATGATTTTGGGAGTGAGGAGAATAATCACCTCACTGCGACTATTACTATTGGTACGACTGCGGAATAAAGCCCCTAAAATGGGAATATCGCCTAAAATCGGCACTTTTGTCTCAGAACTTTGTTGTTTTTCTTGGATAATGCCGGAAAGAATTAAACTCTGTCCATCCCGCAGACGAATTAAACCAGAAGTTAATTCCCGACGAATCAGAGGGGTAAGGGTGTTGATTGTGAGACCACCGCTATTAAATTGAATCGGAGACCCCGGAGAGGCGATGGTAGGGCTAACCGACAGGGAAATAAAACCGTTATCATCCACCTGATCGACGTTTACCGCTAAAGTTAACCCAGCATCAGCCAATACAGGGGTAGTGGTGCGTTCGCCACTGAGAGGATCTACACTTGTCTCGACACTTTCTAGCACTTTCTCGGTGAGCTTAACGGTGGCCTGTTGACCTTCCTGCACCACCAGGGAGGGATCGGTGAGAATCTTGGCATTTCCTGTCTGAATTGACGCTTGCAGGGTCATCAGGAATCTTTGGGGATATTGGAAGAGGTCGGGTAGCGCAAAATCTCCTCCATCTGCATCTGTTGCACCGGGTTGAAAGGGGTTATTAAATGTTCCAAAATTAGGACGGGCATAGGGAACAACCAGCCCAGTATTTCGATCTGTGACTCTTCCCTGAGTTATATTACTAAAAGGAGCATCCTGAACATCAAAAAAAGGTTCTAGGGCGGGTGTTCCCTCCCCAGAGAAAACATTATTTAAAGGAACTATCGGCTGTGCAAAAGCCCCCGGTTTGGATACAGTTGAGCTACTGGGTGGGTTCATATTGCCAAAGTTCACCACTGCCGCCCCGTTATCCTGAACGAAGAAACCATCGTTAAAACCGAAGGAAAAACTACTGCTAAAACGGTCTGTATTGAGCAGGTTGACATCGATAACTTTGACGTTAACCACCACCTGACGGCGACGAGCATCCAGTTGGGTTAATAAAGAGGTGGCGATCTGGACTTGCCGCGCTTCGCCGATTAAATTGATAGAATTAAGGCGATCATCGGCGGCAATTCTTAAACCGGTTAAAAGTAGGGCAGCTTTTGAGCCTTCTGTCTGTTGGGGTGTTAGTGCTTCTAGGGTGGGAGGAATATCCCGGCGACCGATGACTCGTCCGGTGAGGGGATCGACGATATCCTCGGTTTGGGTAACTAAACGCTGGTATTCTGCCCCTTGGGTGGCAAGGAAAGTGGCGGCGGCGATAGCTTTAACTTGATTGAGGCGCAGGGTGCGGCTAATCAGATTACGAGCGCCTTGGGGTAATTGCGCCCCGACAAAGATGGTTTTACCCTGACGGTTGGCCTGGAGTCCAGAAATTAACAAGACGGCGTTAAAAATGTTTTCCACCGATTCGTTAGTAAATTCCAAGGAAACTGTCTGAGAAGTGGCGTTAGTTTCCCCCTGGGCGCTGGTGAAAACGACGTTATAACCGGCAATGTTAGCAAGGGTCATTAACACTTCTCTAGCGGAAGCTTCCCGGAGTAAAACACGAGGTACGGTGATATTACGCTCGAATTTGACCTTTTCGGCACTAGCATCGATGTTAGAGATGGCAATATCTCCCACCGGTGGGGCAACGGCCCGGGGTAGGGTGGGAACGCCTGGGGCTTGGGGTGCGCCTTGAATGATAATTTCGGGGTTGGGAACCATGGGCGCACTTTGGGCAAGTAGTTTTTCACTGGCTAAAATGCGATCGCTGATTTCCTTTTCTAGGGCCGCGCTGGAAGGGACAAGCTGATTTGGCGATTTTTGTAAAGTTTCTTTACTAAACTCTTGCCAAAATTCAATTTTTGATGTACCAGATTTTAACTCTGAACCATGGAAGGAAATGGGGGTTTCGGCCAAGACGCTCAGGGGAGCCATCAATAAAAACGAGGCAATTTGCGGGATAAATAGGGCATAACGGGACGGATTCACTTTAACTTCACTCCTCAACGATTACGCAATTCAACGGACAAAAAAGGCAATACTCACACTGGCTTGAAGACTATTATTGGGGCGGACTAGCGGGGGGTTGACCTTCGGCGGGGGGTGGCGGTGCTAATTTCGCTAATTCTTCGGCATTGAGAGGAATAATCACATCGAGAAGAAAGGTGGTAGTCACGGGTTTATCGCCTTGGGGAACGATAGTGGCTTTATTTTTGCTGGTACTAACCACTTTAACCGTCGATCCTTCCTTATCCACTTGGGTATTGAGACTGTTCAGCAAAATGAGCGGCTGTAATCTTTCTAAATCCCGAATAACCTCGTGAGTTTTAGCATAGCTCCCTTCCATCTTGACGTTAAAAGTTTGACGTTTGAGCTTATTATTAACCTCACTACCGAGGGAACCATCGGAGACCACCACCGGTTCTAGTCCTTGGGGTTGAAAACTAACCAGCTTAACATCGCGAGACTTAAAGATATTACTAACATCTAAGAGAATAGTGCTTAAGTCCCTTTCTTTAGCAAAAAGCGAGAGAATTTTCTGTTCAATAGCTTTTTGTTGTTGTAACTGACTCTCGATTTTTTGGAATTCTGAAAATTCGAGACGGCTTTTTTGTTGATCTACCATTTGTTTTTTGTTGGCTGCATCGGTTTGCAGTTGCTGCCAGGTATTATAAGCGGGCATCACCCAGTTAAAAAGCAGATAGAGGGAGCCAAGTAAACCTACCACAGCGGCAGCGATGCCACTATTACGGGGGGTAAAAGTTATCCCGAAAGCGATAGGATACTCCTCAAATTCCTCTAATTTCAGCTTTTCAAATTCTTCGTTAAAGGTCATGGTTGAATAGCTCCTTGGCTTTTGAGAGTATTAATCCTAGTAACAACTCCGATCGCGCCATTCCTGGCGAGATTGGGCAGTTGTTGAGTAGCGGGAGTATCACTTAATTGGGCGGTGATCACAAATTGAACCACTTGGGGGAAAGTAACATTAATATTTTTGTACTGATTAGCCACATCTAGGGGTAAATCGGCCAGGGCAGCACTTTCGATCACCGTTCGCTTACCCTCTAAAAAAGGAGAAGCTTGTAGGGTTAAGAGATAATCATTGACTGCTTCGTAATTACTGGCAAAACCACTGATTTTTAAGCCAGCAGCCGGATTGGGTTGCCCTTGATTGGGGTTTGCGGGAACCTCCACCTGTTGCAAACTATTTAACTGCACACTAGAAGGAGTTTGTTGGCGAATTTCTTGGATAATGGCTGACCAAGGCCTAATCTGATTGAATACACCCACCAGAGCTTTATTTTTTGCTTCTACCACCTTTAGTTCCCCTCTGATGTCTTCTAGTTTTTTACTTTGGACTTGTACTTGACCTAATTCCCCTTCCAGTTGCTGAATTTTGGCCTGAGTTTCGCTGGTTTTCCAACCGACGGTTAAACCGAGTAATCCCGTCAGTGCCAATAATCCGGCCCCCACTCCCACACCGAGGAACAGGGGTAGTTGTTTCCTCAGGTTAATAACGGTGGAAATCTCGAAGTTAGAGGTTGTTTGGACTGTTCGGTTAAGATGGCGATCTTTGAGAAAATTAACGTCAAGACTATACATAATTTTTGTCTATACCTCCCGCAATCCTAAACCGAGAACTGTTCCTAAACCCGGTCTTTGGGTATTAGGAATCTCTTGATTGATATCTAAGTTGAGTGATGCGATCGGATCGATGGGCATGGTAGGGATGCTAAGACGTTGAGTAAAATATTCATCTAGTTGTGCTAAACCGCCCCCGGGACCGGCTAAAAGTAACTGGACAATTTCCATTTCCAGTTCATCACTTTGGTTAAGATAGAAATTAATTGATCGCCGCAATTCATCGGTTAATTCCCCTAAAACCCGCATCAGTGCAGCAATCCCGGCGGTAGTAAAGGTTCTGGAAAGACCGGTATTGGTGCCAAGACTATCAAAGGCAGTGATCGGGATTGTCATCCCCAAAAGAATCTCAGGACTGCGGGAGGTGGGCAAATTCATCGCCCTGGAAATGGCATTTTGTAGCTGGAAAGTGCCGATGGGGACAGTGCGGGAAAATTGGGGAACGCCGTCCACCACGATGGCAATTTCCGTGTTATCAAATTCTATATCGACAATAACGGTAGCTTCATTGGAACTAAACTGTCGCAACTGATCGCGAATCGTCCGAATTAGGGCAAAACTATTAATTTCTAGCACATCTACCTGTAATCCTGCCCGTTGCAGGGTCTCCAGATAGGAATCGGTGATCTCCCGACGAGTAGCTACCAGCAAAACCTGCACCTTTTCGATGCCGTCTTCATCCTGAAAGTAGCCCAGTTTTTGGTAGTCGATATCCACTTCCTCGCGCGGATAGGGAAGGTATAAATTAGCTTCATGATTTAAGATCAGATCGCGCAATTCCTCCTCGTCCAATTCCGAGGGAATGGCGATAATCCGGATAATTGACTCGCGCATGGGGACAGCAGTAGCGACTCGTTTGCTGTTAATTTTATTTTCCTTGAGGACTTCCTGGATTAATTCCGCTAAAGCGACGGAATCGACGATTTTTCCCTCCTCAAAGATGCCTTCTGGGATATCCGACGAACAATATTTAACTAATTTATAATTTTGTTTCTGTTTGGCGATCTGAGCCACGTTAAGGCGCTCTGGGGTAATCTCTAGCCCAACACCTTGAGTTTTTTTTGTCAATAGCTTCTTAAAAAAACTTACCATAGATTTTCTGGGGCAGCTCTCAGAGAATTAGTGATTAACAAAGCCAATAATTTTTTGACCTGATTTTCTCTAGTGTTGATCAAGGCAGTAAATTAGTCTATAAACGATCCTGACTGGGTAAATTACCCAGAAAAGGTAAAAATCGAGAAGGAGAGAAGCTATTTCGGCACTGAACACCAACCCGATTATCTGTGTTCAGATCGAGGTTAATCTTGACTGGGTGAGGGGAGAGGAAGCACCTATTGATGATGATATTGTAATCAATTTTGGTGAAAGAACCAAGTCTAGACAAAAAACCTAGTTAACCGCTCCATCTCGTTTCGCCTTCTTTAGTTAGATTACCCAAATATCTCAAGAAAATTTCAATTTTTCTAGGCACTATTTTTTCTTGACTCTGGGAAACCGGCGCTCAAATGCTTCTGACAGGCGTGATTTTCCCCTATAATTAGGAGTTTGCACAGTGACAAAAGAAGTTAAGGAGCGATTTCGATGGCACGAATGTACTATGATGAGGATGCCAATTTAGATTTATTAGCGGGAAAAACGATCGCTATTATTGGTTATGGTTCCCAGGGTCATGCCCACGCATTAAATCTCAAGGATAGTGGCGTTAATGTGATTGTTGGTCTATATCCCGGCAGTAAATCGGCAATCAAAGCCAAAGAAGCCGGTATTCCGGTTTATGATGTGGCCGAAGCCGCTAAAATTGCCGACTGGATCATGATCCTCTTACCGGATGAAGTGCAGAAAACGATTTATCTCAACGAAATTGCCCCGAATTTAAGCGCAGGCAAGGTGTTATCTTTTGCCCACGGCTTTAATATTCATTTCGGTCAAGTGGTTCCCCCAGCTAACGTCGATGTGGTTATGGTCGCCCCCAAAGGACCTGGCCATCTCGTCCGTCGCACCTACGAACAAGGTCAAGGAGTCCCCTGTTTATTCGCCGTCTATCAAGATGCTACCGGCCAAGCACGCGAGCGGGCGATGGCCTACGCTAAAGGTATCGGTGGCACTCGGGCCGGGGTTTTGGAAACCACTTTCCGCGAGGAGACAGAAACCGACCTTTTTGGCGAACAGGCAGTATTATGCGGCGGTTTAAGCGCTTTAATTAAAGCTGGCTTTGAAACCCTCGTAGAAGCTGGTTATCAGCCCGAATTAGCCTATTTTGAGTGTTTACACGAGGTAAAACTGATCGTCGATCTGATCGTCGAGGGCGGTTTGGCCAAAATGCGCGATAGTATTTCCAATACAGCCGAGTACGGTGACTATACTCGTGGTCCGCGGGTGGTGACGGAAGCGACTAAGGCCGAAATGCGGAAAATCCTCGGGGAAATTCAATCGGGACAATTCGCCAGAGAGTTTGTCCTCGAAAATCAAGCAGGTAAACCGGGGTTCACCGCTATGCGTCGTCAAGAAGCAGAACATTCGATCGAAGAAGTCGGTCAAGATCTGCGGGCGATGATGAGTTGGCTAAAACGCTAGTTCGCTTTTTTTTCGGTGTCGGGTTGGACGCAACGCAGGAATTCTTCCCGTTGAGTCCGCCCCTACACCCCACACCCCAAAAGGAAAACTTTCATTTTAGTAGATCGCCTCTCTTGATTTAACCAAACCGATCGCCCGTAAACCGGCAATCACACCACAACCGATCACCATACCGACGAGGGAACGAATCAGATTTTCTATGGGAACGATCGGAATTAAAGCGATCCAGACTTCTTCTGGCCAGTTAAAAATCGAGTAGGTAATGGCGACGGCTCCTAAATGGGAGAGGCCGCTGGCGGTCCAGGTACCCCCAAAAATTCCCGCCGCTACTAGGGCTAAATTGCTACCTTTGATCCAATGAGGAAAAAGAGTCCGGGTTGGTAGGATAAATAATACCAAAGCCGACCAATCGACGAAAGCCCCGGCGATAAAGATTCGTGGCGAAATACCGTTCAGTCCGATCGCCCGGTTAGCGTAGATAAACAGGGGAATCAGAAAAATTAACGTCAATCCTAACCACCAATAACGGCGTTTTTTGCCTAAAACCATCGTTCCCGCCACAAAACTAGACAAAATCGCCCCAAAGACCGAAATAGCGGGAATTCCTGCCGTGTAGGGGGCAAGGAAAGTCCCAATTAAGGCCCCAATGCCACTAGCGATCGCTCCAGCGATCGGGCCGAGTAACCAACCCAAGAGGGGAAAAACCGCTTGACTGAGGGGCATACTACCGCCGGAAGCGAGGACAATGGAGAAGGGAATAAAAGAAAGGGTAGTGACAATGGCCGCTAAGACGACAATATAGGCGATCGGCGCCCCATCAATGGCGGCACTACTGACAGCTTCTACTTTGCGTTCTTCCCCTTCGGGGATAATATCTAGGGTCATAGTTGCAAGGGTGATTCTAACTTTTCTATCATCCTATGGTTTTATGTGCTTCGGGCAGTTAATGGCCAACGTTATAGCAGGGGATTTGAGCAAGCGGAAAGGAGGCAGTCGCTGCATCCCTACCGGTGTACGCTCCTGTGGGGAATTCCTCTGCTATATTTTTCTTAACCAAGAATCTTAATGATATTTTAAGATTTTTTAAAAAACCGCCCCTAGCTGAGATGAACGTATATCCTAGAGGGGAGCGAGTATAAATTCTTATTCCCGTTCGATCGCGCCCCAATTCTTTGGAGATCAGCACCCATGCTTACTTTGCTCCGTTCTCTGCTATTTTCCACCCTATTAAGTTTTGTTGCCCCCGTCCTCCTGGTGGGTTCGATTTTAACTGCTTTATTCGCCACCAGTCACGTCCCCGGCTTTACTTGGGTTTGTCGGGCGGGTTTTAGCCAAATCCTGCAATTTTTAACCATTTTTGGTGGCGGTTATCCCCTACAAGGAATGTTAACCATCGCTGTTACTTTTGCTTTTGTTGGCAGTTTATTCGATTTATTTAACTTTTACGTCTATCAAACCAATCGGGGACAGTAACAGACAAAGGGTGATAGGCACTGTCTAGAATGGGAATGAGGTTTTTATGGGATCGAATCGTCTATGCGCCCTATTTTCTACCGTTTTTGGCTATTAACAATCATTTCTCTGCTGCTGAGCCTGAGTATCGGGATTATCAATCCCCAAACCAGTTTCGCACTCTCGTGGATGGATTTACTTTTTCGGGGTGTGCAAGTTATTCAACTCTCCACTATTTCTCCTCAGCAGGAAGTCGCCATCGGTGGGCAGATTAATCAAGGTTTATTAGAATCAGGTAAGGTGAAACTGTCCAAAGATGCCAGAATTAACCAATATGTCCAAGAAATCGGGCAGCGATTAGCGGCAACTAGCGATCGCCCTGACCTTCCCTACACTTTTCAAGTGGTGCGCGACAATAGCATTAACGCCTTCGCTACTATGGGCGGATTTGTCTATTTACACACGGGATTGATTAAAACTGCTGATAATGAGGCCGAATTAGCCAGCGTCATTGCCCATGAAATCGGCCATATCGTCGGTCGTCATTCTATCACCCAATTACGCAATACTGCCCTCGCCCAAGGACTTCTCAGCGCGGCGGGATTAGAGACAAAAACTTGGGTACAATTGGCGGTTAATCTCGCCTACAGTTTACCAAACAGTCGCAAGGATGAATTAGAGGCGGACCGACTGGGTTTAAAGAATTTGGCCAGGGCTGGTTATGAACCCACGGCGATGATCTCCTTTATGCGAAAATTAGCACAACAGGGGGGTTCTACCCCGACAATTCTCAGCACCCATCCAGCTACAAGCGATCGCATTGTGGCACTGCAAAAACAGCTTAATTCGGTTAATAACTGAACTTCCCCCAGACATTTTGTCTAGGCTGAATTATAGATATAGCTTTGGCTGCTAGAATTAAGGCATTTCAAGACCAACCTTCCTTTTCCCATTACCAAAAAATTGAGTCTTTAGCGGGGGAAGATTGGTCTGATTTAAAATTAGACTTGTTAGATTACTTGCGCGAGTTTAGCGGTGGACGTTCCACAGAGGCTAAAATCGATATATTTCTCCACGAAAATTTAGTTAGGACTTGCTGAATAAATCTAAAAACCTTGTTGGGTAAGACTTTTAGACTTTTTGTCAATCAAAAAGTACCAAATATGGGAGTGATCGGGGGGAAAATTCAGGGACTTTTTCCCTGAAAATTAGGTAATTGACCCCCTCAAAATCGGTAAAACCCTACACCCCACACCCCACACCCCACACCCTACCCCCACGAAAAACTTTTTGCCGCAAACCCTAGTTAGAGATGCAATTAAAGTCGTTTCTGATAATTCCTATGTGCAGTCTCACCTAATTTGGCGGATAATGGATGCGGCTGCTACCGTCGATCCTAACTGGGTGATCGATCATGTACGTCCTGCTGCGGAAAAGATACTCGACGAAAAAAAGGCTGATCCCTAGGAAGAAGCAATTAAATGGCTAAAAAAAGCTCGTAATGCCTTTTATATGTCGGGAAGAATGGCAAACTTATCGGGAAAGTTTAATTAAGTAGCTGGTTATAATTAAATTAAAAATGGATTTTAGGTTCGATCCCCCCTGCCCCCCTTGATAAGGGGGGTGCCGATAGGCGGGGGGATCTGACAACTTTTAACGCCGATTTACAATGATTTAAGCTTGTAGCCGTCAGTTATCGGCTAAAACTGGGCTGTTTTTAGCTTGTAGAGTGGACATTGTCCTAATCTTAGGCCCAGTGACATTTCGGGGCAAAGTAGAGTATAATGGAAGATTGGTCTAAACTTATCTCCAGACTACTTATACTGAATATTCATTGTCAAAAAATATGACTGAAACTATTCGCTTTTTGATGTGTTCTCCCGATCATTACGATGTGGATTATGTGATTAATCCTTGGATGGAGGGCAACATTCACAAATCTTCCCAAGAAAAAGCTAGGCAACAATGGCAGCAGCTTTATCATGTTCTCAAAGATCGGGCGATCGTGGATTTAGTCACACCAGAAAAAGGCTGGCCCGACATGGTTTTTACCGCTAATGCAGGTTTAGTTCTGGAAAAAACTGTAGTTCTCAGTCGCTTTTTACACAAAGAAAGACAGGGAGAAGAACCCTATTTTAAACAGTGGTTTGAAGATAACGGTTTTACGGTTCACGAACTGCCAAAAGATTTACCCTTTGAAGGTGCAGGAGACGCACTATTAGATCGAGAAGGACGTTGGTTATGGGCAGGATATGGCTTCAGAACTGAGTTAGATTCCCACCCTTTAATCGCTAAATGGCTCGATATCGAGGTTTTATCCCTACGTTTAATCGATGAACGTTTCTATCACCTCGATACCTGTTTTTGTCCCCTTAGTGGCGGTTATCTACTCTACTATCCCGATGCTTTTGATGCCTATTCTAATCGGTTAATTGAGTTAAAAATTCCCGAAGAAAAACGCATTATCGTTGAAGAAGCGGATGCGGTTAACTTTGCTTGTAATGCAGTGAATATCGGTCAAGTAATCGTCATGAATAAAATTAGTGACGATTTACAATATAAGTTAGCGTCAAAAGGGTTTGAAGTGGTACAAACTCCCCTGACGGAGTTCTTAAAAGCAGGAGGAGCCGCCAAATGTTTAACCCTGCGTACCACGGAACCCTTAATTCCAGACCATCACGCTAATGTCACCATTGAAAGTCGCATTCTCCAGCTAGAAGGTCATCTGCTCGACGCGGGAATTATGAATAAAGCTCTCGATGTTGTGGTAGGAAATGGGGGCAGCTTCAAGGTTTTAAACTTCACCTTAGGGATTGAGCGCCAAAGTACCTCCTCGGCCGAAGTGCGGGTTTCTGCACCCTCTCACGAGGTAATGGAGGAGATCATGGTACAATTGATCGACCTCGGTGCGGCCGCTCGTCCTCAAGAAATCTGTGATGTCAATACCGCCATTGTCGCTCAAGATGGGGTCGCTCCCGATGATTTTTATGTCAGCACCATCTATCCCACGGAAGTGCGGGTTAACTGTGAATGGGTGCGGGTGGAAAATCAACGCATGGATGCAGCCATCGTCGTCACTGAAAGTCCAGAAGGCAAAACCGCGAAATGTACTCTGCTGCGGGATTTAAAAGCTGGCGATTGCGTTATGGTGGGAGTTGAGGGCATCCGTACTATCCGACAGGCGGAATCCAGGGAACAACGCAACAGCACCCAGGAATTTACCTTTATGGGTGCGGGGGTTTCCAGCGAGCGCCGAGTCGAGTTAACCGTGGAGCAGATTGCCTGGGAAATGCGCCAAATTCGCGACCAGGGCGGTAAAGTGGTAGTAACGGCAGGTCCGGTGGTCATTCACACTGGAGGAGCGCAACATCTCTCCCGTTTAATCCGCGATGGTTACGTTCACGCTTTACTGGGGGGAAATGCGATCGCAGTTCACGACATGGAACAGGCGATCATGGGTACTTCTTTAGGGGTAGATATGCAGAAAGGCATCCCCGTGCGCGGTGGCCATCGTCACCACCTCAAGATTATCAACCTCATCCGTCGCCACGGCAGCATCGCCAAAGCTGTATCGGCCGGGGTATTGACAAAAGGTGTAATGTATGAATGCGTCAAGAATAATGTCCCCTTCAGTTTGGCCGGTTCAATTCGCGATGATGGTCCGCTTCCGGATACGGAGATGGATTTAATTAAAGCACAGGAAGAATATTCCCGTTTAATTCAAGGTGCAGACATGATTCTCATGCTCTCTAGTATGCTCCATTCCATCGGTGTGGGCAATATGACACCGGCGGGGGTGAAAATGGTCTGTGTTGATATTAACCCGGCCGTGGTGACAAAATTAAGCGATCGAGGTTCCGTAGAATCCGTCGGTATCGTCACCGATGTGGGTTTATTCCTGAGTTTGTTAACCCAACAGTTGGATAAGTTAACCCGTCCCTTGGTAGAAACGGTTTAAAACCGCAAATAGATATCGGGTGGGTTACGCTTTGCTAACTCACCTATTTTTATCGATATTTTCAAGCAATTATCAGAGAAAATTTGCCCACTAGAGTCGCCCTAGCTTGCTTTCTTTTTGTATAATAGGGCTTATCTTCCCATACTTGTCAAACGGCTATGAGTCTCTGTCTCAATCCCGATTGTTCGCACAAAAACACCCCCACGGATAAATTCTGTCATAAGTGCGGTTCTCAATTACTGCTCAGAGAACGTTATCGAGCGCTAAAATTAATCGGTCAAGGGGGTTTTGGCAAGACATTTCAAGCGATAGATGAGGATAAACCCTCAAAACCCTATTGTGTAATTAAACAATTTTTCCCGTCAGCGCAGGGAACAGGAACTTTACAGAAAGCAGCAGAATTATTTAAAGAAGAAGCGATTCGTTTAGATAGTTTGGGAAGATACCCACAAATCCCCGAACTTTACGCCTATTTTACCGCTAATGACGGGCGACAATATCTCGTGCAGGAATATATCGCAGGACAAAATCTCGAACAAGAATTAAAAGAGGAAGGAGTATTTAACGAAGCTAAAATTAAACATCTTTTGTCAGAGATTTTACCGATTCTAGAATTTATTCATAGTAAACAAGTAATTCATCGCGACATTAAACCCGAAAATATTATTCGCAGAAAAAGCGATAATAAATTGATTTTAGTGGACTTTGGAGCGGCAAAATTTGTCAGTCCTTTAAATCGTTCCATGACAGGAACAATTATCGGTTCTGCGGAATACATCGCACCAGAACAGGGGAACGGGAAAGCAGTTAATGCCAGTGATTTGTATAGTTTGGGTGTAACTTGCCTTTATTTATTAACTGGAATATCTCCCTTTGATTTATTCGATGGTGGGGAACACCAATGGGTATGGCGACAGTGGTTGGTTAATAATCCTGTTAGTAATGATTCAGGGAATATTCTGGATAAATTAATCGAGTTTGGCACGAAAAAACGCTATCAATCCGCTTCGGAAGTGTTGTCAGCTTTGCAGATAAAAACATCAGTCTCTATATCTCAGACAACTATTCAAAAACCCCTTAATCCCGTTATTTCCGTTCCTCAAACTCCCCCATCTATCCAGCTTAAAAGCGCCAAAGGAATCGATTATCGGAACTTAGAGGATTTACTGAAACGGCAGCAATGGAAGCAAGCGGACGAAGAAACCGCAACAGTGATGCTACAGGCTGCCAACCGAAGGTCAGAAGGATGGTTACGGGTAGAGGATATCGATAATTTCTCCTGCGAGGATTTGCGAACCATTGACCAATTATGGGTTAAATATAGTGGCGGTCGCTTTGGTTTTTCCGTGCAGGCGAAAATCTACCGCGAACTCGGTGGGACGCGGCAGTATAATAGAAGAGTTTGGAACGCTTTCGGAGATAGGGTAGGCTGGCGAGTGAATAATAGCTGGATATGCTACAAAGATGTTACTTTTGACCTAAAAGCACCCCTAGGACACCTCCCGATATTGAAAATAAGAAGATGGTATGAGGGTCCGTTGGTTAGTACAAGGTTTAGGGTTGTCTCTTCTCTCGCGTCGAGACTTGTAAAATGTAACATATAAAGGTAACAGCCAATTTTTAAGAATTGTATCGGAGGGAAAACCAAATGCTAGAAATTAACAAAAACTATGTATTAGACAAAGATCAAAAGCCGATTGCCGTTCAGATTCCCATTGCTGAATTTGAAAAAATCGAAGAAATCCTAGAGGATTACGGACTAGGAAAACTCATCGAAGAAGTTGAAAATGATCAAATCCTAGACAAAGAAAAAACATGGCAATACTGCCGGTATATACTGTAAAATCTATTTTATAGAAGTCTATAAAGAAATTGGCTAAATTACAATATAAATGCCTTATTTAAATCCCAATGCGACAATCCCACCAGCTAAATTAACCCGGTATTTGCTAGTTTTACAACCCAAAGATGATAAATCAGGCTTTCTGGCACAAGCAGGATATAATTTAGACAACTGGCAGGTATTGGAACAAGATTTAAGACGTATTCTTCTCAACGAGGCCACCTTAAATAAACAAACAAAGTTCGGTGATATTTATGAAATTAAAGGACTTTTACAAGGGGTGAACGGGATAAACTTACGAGTCTCTACCTATTGGATTATCGACTCACTTACGAAAGAAACAAGATTTGTGACTTGATTACCAGATTAAAAGAGTTAGACTATGAAATTTGATATGTTTTCCGAAGTTCAATTAACCGAAGATTTGCCAGAATCTAATTTGTCTCGTGGCACTCACGCGATTATCGTGGATTATTGTCCTCGACCCGAAGGCCAAGAGGATGGCTATGTTTTAGAAGTGTTAAATAATCAGGGAAAAGCCTATACAGTTATCGCTGTAGAAGTTTCCAAGATTGAATCAATTCAAAATATTAAACAGGATGAATTGCAAATTATATAATTCTGTTATTCTTAGTGGATTTAATCCCCCATCCTAGCAATGGCGAAATGGGAGCAATTTTAGAGGTTTTTAACGCTCTCGGTGAGTCAATTTCAGTAGTAACCTTTGGGGTGGTTGGGTTTCGCTTAAACAATCGAATTGAGCCATTTTCGACCCAGTATTGTTTCGCTCAACCCAACCTACAATAATTGCTTATATTAATTTCTGATTAATTGCCAATTCATTGCCGACACAAGAGTTAAAGCGATAACAATTCATTGCTGTATGTAACAATATAAGAGGAGTGCGATCGCTGATCTTGTAGGGTGCGAAAACGCGCGTGTAACGCACCGCTAATGTTTGGGATAAAATGGAGAAGTTTCAATGCGATCGAGTCCAAGTGCGATCGCTCTGAGAGATGATCGAGGTCAAGCATGACAGTGCAATAACTTCGTTACAGAGATAGGATAGTAGAATAGAGGGGGCTACCATGCCGCTGCTTCAGGCTTTGATTTAGTCTTGTCGATCAGTTATTATCATGAAAGAAAAAGTGTACTTGGATTCCACGGTTCCGAGTTATTACTTTGATGAGCGTGAAGCGCTAAAAACTTTTACCGAAATCACAAGGAAGTGGTGGTCGGAGATGTCCAGTTATTATGATTTATATATTTCGGATGCCGTGCTTCAAGAACTAACCAACGGAAACTATCCGCGTAAAGCTGAAATTATTCATTTGGTTTCGAGGATTCCTTTACTACCGCCGACTTCTGCTCTTGAACAAGTTGTCGAGTTTTATCTTGCCTATGCCAGCTATTTCGACATTCAATATCTCGTTACTTGGAATTGCAACCACCTAGCGAATGCTAACAAACGGAAGCATATTCGCGTTATCAATGCCCGCCTGGGTTTGTCAACACCTGAAATTGTCACACCACTTGAACTATTCAAAGAGGAGAATAACTTATGATCCACTCAGAGATTTTGCAAGAAAAAGATAAAACTCAAACAAGATTATCGGAGGAATGCACGTCTATCCATGACTATTTAGTTAAGTCTCGCATTGCTGCGGAAAAGGCTGCGGAATCCTACGGGTTTACTCTCAAGTATGCTGAAGAAATTCATAAAATTCGAGAAGAACACACCAAAGCTTTCAACGTCAACACAACAGCCTCTTAGGTTGGCTTGAGCGAAACGCTATAGATTGATTCTGATTAATTGCCAATTCATTGCCAACACAAGAGTTAGGGCGATAACAATTAGAGGAATTTGGTGAACAAGATACACTATAGCCCAGATGTGGATGCTTTATTAATTGAGTTAAACAATAATCCAATTGCTTACGCAGAGGAGGAAGGGAAAACAATATTACATTATTCCGAGGACGATCAGTTAGTTTTAATCGAGATTCTAGATTTTGGTTGTTCTCTATCGGAAGATGCTAGACAAGAACTTGCAAAATCCATATCTTCTAGTGAATCGATTAAAATATAGTTATTAGTTAATATCCATCTCACAACAATTTAAATCATGAAAGGTATTCAGTATATTGTCGATGAAACAGGAGAAAAAACAGCGGTTGTTATCGATCTAAAAGAATGGGGTCAACTGTGGAATGAGTTTTATCAAAATTTACTCGATCGCTCTCCCGTAAACGAAGACTGGATAAATCGATCGCCTTTTCGAGAAAAATTAGATCAAGCTCTGACGTGGAATGCTAATCATCCACCGCAGTTATCAGATCTAGAATCCCTAAAGAGCAAACTCGACAATCATTAGTGCTGAAGAAAAGGCTAGAAAACTAAGTAGATTGAGCGATGCAAATTCCATCTAAAGCAATTATTCCAGAGGATAAACTTACTCGTTATCTTCTCGTATTCAGAGACAAAGATGACAAATCAAAATTTTTAGCACAAGCAGGATTTACTCTCGATAATGCGGCCAGTTTGCAAAAAGCGATTATTCAGCTAATTACCGTAGAAGATGCGATCAAAGATGGTAAAAATGAATACGGTATCTTTTATCGAGTTGAAGGAATGCTAGAAGGAGTTAACGGAATTAATTTAGCAGTGGTTACAATATGGATACTGCGATACATTGACGACTGTTTTCAGTTTGTTACTCTCAAACCCCGAAAGGATAGATAATTATGGATGTTAGATTATACGATCATGTGGTTCTTTGTCTTGATGTTCCCGAAGACAATCTAAAATCGGGAGATGTGGCAGTATTAGTGGATTTAATCCCCCATCCTAGCAATGGCGAAATGGGAGCAATTTTAGAAGTTTTTAACGCTCTCGGTGAGTCAATTTCAGTAGTTACTGTGCCAATTTCGGCGATTAAACCCCTACAGGCCAATGAAATATTTACCGTCCGCTCTTTATCGCTACAATCTCAACTATCGATGAATCTCCTGAAAGATAGTAAAAAAATTCGTTTTGTTGACCTCTTTTGTGGTTTGGGAGGGTTTCGATTGGCAATTGAACAAGTTTGTCGCCAAAAAAACTTAGAATCTGATTGTGTTTTTTCCTGTGATATAGATAAAGACGCTCGGTCAATTTATCAGGCTAATTTTGGCGACCAACCCCGGGGGGATATTACCGAAATTGCTGCCCTAGATATTCCCAATCATGATATTTTAATGGCGGGATTTCCCTGTCAACCCTTTAGTATTTGTGGTGATTTAAAGGGGTTTGAAGACACCAGAGGCACGCTATTTTTTGAGATTGCTCGTATTTTAAAAGCCAAACAACCCGCAGCATTTATTCTGGAAAATGTCAAGCAATTGCAGGGACATCAACAGGGAAAAACCTTGCAAGTTATTCTCGATACTCTGCAAGATTTAGATTACTATACCGATTATCGGGTTTTGAATGCGCTTCATTTTGGTTTACCGCAAAAACGGGAACGAATTTTTATCGTTGGTTTCCGAGAAGCGAGAGATTTTATCTGGCCAAAACCAGCTTTATCTAGAACAAGTTTAACGGAAATCTTAGAGGAAAATGTTTCGGATTTTTATTATGCTTCCGAAAAAATTCAAAAAAGTCGCCTTCTGAAAAGAGAGGGAAAAAAACCTTATAGTGAACCGACTATCTGGCACGAAAATAAAGGAGGAAATGTCAGCGCTTATCCCTATTCCTGTGCCTTGCGAGCGGGAGCATCCTATAATTATTTGTTAGTGGATGGGAAAAGACGCTTAACAGAAAGAGAAATGCTACGTTTACAAGGTTTTCCCGATGATTATCAAATTGTCGGCAGTTATCAAACTATGCGAAAATTAACGGGTAATAGTGTAGCGATTTCCTGCGTAGCTGCTGTGGTTAATTCTGTAATCGAGTCTTGGTTAGATGTTGAGCAAGCATCAACTAATTCATTCTCGTTAAATCGACAACTTAATTAAGTTTATTTTCGACTCAGGAGTTTTAGATAGTGGTGATTATTCAAGACGCTTTTAATTGCCTATATAGACAGTCAAAACCTAGGAGATTATAGCTTGTTTGAGTCCTAATTTATATCTCTAAAATTAGCTGACCCATTGCCTTGAGCATTTGGAGCAGATTAATTGCTGATTCAGGATACATTAAATTAAGTTCTGGCATTATCTGATAAGTGGGGTTAGTTTCTTGTCTGAGATAGACGAACATATATTGTAAGCCATTAGTCGCTAATCCCCAAACTGAGGGTTGTCTTTCTAAGCTATTGTAGGCATAAGTCAGTAATTGAGGTAATCCCTGACGTACTTCGATTCCACTCTCTTTAGCTTCAATGACTAAAATCAAAAAAGGGATATTATTGACAGTTGATATCGAATTATTCACCGTGACAATATCAAAGCGTCCGCTAATAGTTTTATCTTCATCCACAAGGATAATATTATCAATCCCTTCTTCAACCCTAATCTTAATCGGATAACGATAAAAACCCGCTAACCGCAATAAGGGAAATAGGGTTAAAACTTTAACTTGTCCTTCTGATGCTTTATCTTCCATCAAATAGGGTCGAAAATCGTTGCGGATTTGAACAAGTTCTAATTTTTCTGCGTCGCTGACGGTTTCCAAAGCTAAAGGCTCTGTAAATGAGACATCTTCAAGCTTTTCTTGGAAATTAAGATGACGTTGAACATCAGCAAGGGTTAGTTTACTCGTTTTGATGGTAAGCATTGATTTAGCAAGCAGTACATCGCTGTTACCATGATAGCGGAAAATAGGTTTCTCGGCTGTTCTTGCTAACAAAATAAGCCAAGACAGAAACACAAATTTAACAATAAAGTTGCTGGGTGGGGTGCGGATTGTTAATGTTGGTTTTTTAAAAGAATTGGTCGCCTTCTAACGCACTTTACACTCGTCGGCCTTTTTTGGGACTGTTAACCCCTATCTCTATAGGTGAGTTAGCAATGGGTAACTAGAATAATAAAGGAGAACCATTGCCGAAAAACGAGAGCGCTATGCCAGAAGAAACTATTTGGATTATCACCGCAGAAGATACCCCCGTCACCCCCGATAAAGATGCGAAAGGAAACGACACCTATGACAATCCCTGGGACACGAGGAAAATTATCACCGAAGCTGCGACTCGCGGCGTAAAAGTGAGCATAGAGAAGCTAGAGACAGAACTTTCCCATTTTCTCCAGCTTATCGGCAAAGTCTTCAATCAAGCACAGAAACAGGTCAACCAACAAACCGGTTTTAAACTCGATGAAGTAGAGCTTTGCGTAGAGATTACCGGAGAAGGTGAAGTAAAATTGTTAGGGACGGGGATTAAGACTGGCACCAAAGGCGGATTAACCTTAAAATTCAAGCGAGACGAGAAAAACACACCGACTGCAGACTAATGGCGAACTGGGGATTATTTATCGGGATAAATCAATACAAGCGCTTGAAACCGCTCAAATGTGCCAAGCAGGACGCGGTAGAGATGGCGCGTTATTGTCGTGACGAGATTAATTTTGAGGAAGTTTTCCTGTTTACCGATGATTCTGACCCAATAACCGCGCCGAATGGTTCCCAACAGGAGACGAAACCGACGTACACAAATCTAATGGCTTTCCTGCACGACTTTTTCGAGTCGCAACGCTTAGAAACCGGCGATAATTTCTGGTTTTTCTTCAGTGGTCACGGATTACGCCATCAGGGACAGGATTACCTCGTTCCCAGCGAGGGACACCCGACCTTAATCGAACGGACGACCATTCCCCTCAATTACGTTACCCAACGTTTACGGAGATGTGGCGCAGATAATATCATTCTCTTTCTCGATGCCTGTCGCAACGAGAACGACTTTAGCAATAAATCCGTAGGCTGGCAAAAGCAACAGGGAGTGATAACCATCGCTTCCTGTAGTCCGACGGAGGAATCCTACGAAATTCCCGAACTACAACAGGGTTCGTTTACCTATTCACTTCTAGAGGCTTTACGAATCCAAGGAGAAAATAACTGCGCTACAGTAGAAAGACTCTGTAATCGTCTCCGCGAAAGGATTCCAGAAATCAACCGACAACACAACAAACCCCCGCAAACCCTCCATTCTATTGTCGAACCGCATTATAAAAATCATCTGATTCTGTTACCGAAACAGGCAAAGACTCCCGATATAGAGTTATTGCGAGTGGAAGCTTTAGAGTTGGAAGTGGAGGGAAAGCTAGAGGAAGCGCGACAGTTGATGAGACGAGTTCTGGCTTTGGATACAACCAGACCTAAATACTGGCAAGATTACGACAGAATTAATCGAAAATTAGCACAACAACCCGTCCCACCGTCCCCTAAAACGGAACCGATAAATGGCGAGTCGGCGAAAACGATAACAGAAACCCCGAAACCCGCAGCATCGCCAGAAATCGAACTTAAAAGCGCCAAAGGAATCGATTATCGGAACTTAGAAGATTTATTAAAACGGCAGCAATGGAAGCAAGCGGACGAAGAAACCGCGAGAGTGATGCTACAGGCTGCCAACCGAACAAAAGAGGGATGGTTACGGGTAGAGGATATGGATAATTTTCCCTGCGAGGATTTGCGAACCATTGACCAATTATGGGTGAAATATAGTGGCGGTCGCTTTGGTTTTTCCGTGCAGGCGAAAATCTACCGCGAACTCGGTGGGACGCGGAAGTATAATGAAAGAGTTTGGGACGCTTTCGGAGATAGAGTAGGCTGGCGAGTGAATAATATCTGGATATACTACAAAGATGTTACTTTTGACCTAAAAGCACCCCATGGACACCTCCCGGGGCGGCAGAGTTTTGAGTGTGTTGGGGTGGTGGGGGGTTTTTGGGGTTTCTCTTCTCTCGCGTCGAGACTTGTAAAATGTAACATATAAAGGTAACAGCCAATTTTTAAGAATTGTATCGGGTTGATTTTCCACGAAGCCATGCGGGTTCTGGGTTTTCGATACCTGTCACCCAGGACCCGGGTCCGGTCCGCGACATGATTGTAGTATGTCTCCAGCGACGCGGGGGTTGTAGGCGTTGGCAAAAACGAACTGATCCGCCACCGCGAGAATTTCTGGGGTGACTTCCTCCCACTCCTCCCACCAGAGAGACAATTGGCCCGGAGAGGATTTTTTAGACCTTTTCTTCGGCTTTATCCCCGCGAGTAGCTTACTTCCCCAGTGGTTGCGGGTTTCCGGTTTCGGTCGCGGCCGGTATTTCTTGCAGAATCCGCGATATTTGGCCGCGCATTCCTCTAGGGTTTCTCCCAGACTCAAAAACGCAGGATGCCAAGTGGTTAAGCCATCGTCTCCGAGTCGGTCATAGACCCCGTAATCGCTAAAATCGTAGAAGAATCCGACTTGGACTCCCGCAGCCTTCGGATTGGCGTGAATATAGCGTAGGGTATTCAGCGCTCGCTTAGTATCCGTGGTGGGAAAACCGCTACTGTGATAGCGTTTCTCCCAGAAGTGACCAGTTCGATTCAGCATTCGGTTAAAACACATGGCGGTGTACCAGTTCAACCAGTGCATAATTTTGGGTAAGTCTTCCGCGTCTTTCGGTTCGATGAGATAGTGAATATGGTTACTCATCACACAGAGCGCGTAGAGTTTGAATCCGTACTTTTCGATCGCTTTTTTGATAGCGTAGAGTAACACCTGTCGGCATTCTAGACGGGTCAGGCGAAATTCTCGGTTATTACAGCGAATGGTTATATGATAGGAATAGCCTGGGATTAGTTCTCGTTTTGCTCGTGACATTTTGCGTATTTTTCCCCGCGAGGACTTGTAGAATATAACACCTAACAGAAAGATACCGCTATCTTTATCCTGTCCGCAACTTTTATCTGTTAACATGGAACTGTAAACATATTACTAATGCTCAAATTCAGAAAAAACTTCTCAATATATGCGCGGATTTCGGCTACAAATTACCGCTAATCTGTACACCTTACGAGTTAATGGGAGAATGAGCTATGTGGGAAGATGAAATACTCGAAGAAATTCATAAGATTAGAGAAGAACACGCCAAGTCTTTCAACTACGATATAAAAGCGATTTGCGCCGATTGGAGGGAGAGACAAGGGAAAAGTGGTAGAAAATTAGTTCGGTTAAATACCGCCCAAAACATGACAAAAAATAGCGAAAATGATACTATTGAGAGAACCAAATGCTAGAAATTAACAAAAACTATGTATTAGACAAAGATCAAAAGCCGATTGCTGTTCAGATTCCCATTGCTGAATTTGAAAAAATCGAAGAAATCCTAGAGGATTACGGACTAGGAAAACTCATCGAAGAAGTTGAAAATGATCAAATCCTAGACAAAGAAAAAGCCTTACAATATTTAGAATCGCTTAAAAACAAAAATGTGGAAGGTTGAATACAACAAGAGATTTTTAAAAGAATTAGCCTCTTTGCCAAAAGACATACAATCTCGCGTTGAGTTGATCGTATTTTCCGAGTTAGAAACTGACAATCCTTTTGAATTAGGCTATCTCGATAAAATGAAAGGACATAAAGATAAATATAAAATTAGAGTTGCAGATTATAGGATTGGCCTGACTATTGATAAACCCAATGGCTCTCTTAGGTTTGGTGGGCAAAATGTATTCTAAGATACATTCTTCCTAGCGAGCGAGTGGAAGGAACCACAAAGACACAAAGGACACAAAGATTGATCGATCCTATATAAGTTAAACTTATCACACAGAACCTAGAAGAGCCACCCAATCAAACCATCATCTGTCAACGGGTCGCACATCGTAGAGAAATTTACAAAACTTTTCCTTGATAGAAAGATACCGCTATCTTTATCTGTCAGTTGCTGATCTTTTCTCTACCAAACGATATACCTATTCCGCTATGATAGCCGACTCAAAATTATTTATATTTTAGCGGGAACCAATGAAGACATCAGCATTTTAATCGATGAATAGGGAAATTGGAACTTTGAATTATGTCTATATACAAAGTCAGCATTCATCCCATCGCTAAAAGCGAGGGAATTCTGCTGACACTCAGTTAAATGCAGTGAGAGCTTATTGCCTCAAACCAGAGGATGTCACAGCACTATATTGGTAACAGGTAAACTATACACTCCAGCCATCGCCAATTGAAAGTCGCTGACTGCATCGCCGTTGATATCCCCGCAAAGGAGACCGCCGTTAAAGCGCAGTTGTCCCGCTTGACCTGAAAAATCCGAGGCACCAATAAACGTGAAACTCTGATTACCAGCATTGAGGGAGTTGGCATCGATGCCAGAGACGTCAATAGTATCAAAACCAGTATTGAAATCGAGGATTTTGTCTTGGTTTGCGCCTTGACCGATTTCATCAACGGTGTTGAAGATAAAACGGTCCCGACCTTCACCTCCCGTTAGTTGATCTGACCCTAATCCTCCGATAAGTTTGTCCTCACCACCGCCACCAATAATGACATCATTACCAGTGGTGCCAGTGATATTATCATTCCCCCAATAGCCATGGATTTGGATATTGTCACCGACAAAAGCAGTATTAGAAAAGTCGAGTTTATTGTCACTCCAATCACCGATGATTGTTACTTTTCCTGTTACTCCTGTCCCGTCGATGGTTTCAATGCCACTATTGACCCCAAAACTGTTGAGACCAATATCAACATTACCCGTACCTTTGGCGACGATGGTATCTGTCCCAGTTGTCCCTTTATCTGTAATGGTGTCATAGCCTTCAAAGGTACTCCAATCATTACTTTGATAGCCGGTATAAAGGTAATTGTCGGAACCGTTACCACCGTTAAGTTTGTCCTCACCACCGCCACCAATAATGACATCATTACCAGTGGTGCCAGTGATATTATCATTCCCCCAATAGCCATGGATTTGGATATTGCCACCGACGAAAGCAGTATTAGAAAAGTCGAGGGTATTGTCACTCCAATCACCGATGATTGTTACTTTTCCTGTTACTCCTGTTCCGTCGATGGTTTCAATGCCACTATTGGCGCTAAAGGAAAGAATCCCCAGGTCCACGTCTCCTGTACCCAAAGCCACAATTTTATCCACACCAGAGGTGCCGGTATCGGTGTAGATGTCGTAGCCTTGGAAACTCGACCAGCCTCCGGCTAGATTACCGGAGACATAATAAGTGTCTGACCCTTCGCCTCCATCCAATTGGTCATTGTCTGCGCCGCCATAGAGTAAGTCATTACCAACTCCACCCGATAAATTGTCACATCCCCAATCTCCATCGATTAGGTCATCGCCGCCGCCACCACTGAGAACATCATTTCCTCCGTAACCCATCAGGTGTTCAGCAAGATTCGTACCTGTAATCGTGTCGCTAGAGTTATCACCGTAAATAATGGTTTTCTGAAGATAGAAATAGTTGAGCCAACTAGAAACATCGTTAAGGCGAGCATTGGCATCGCCGTCTTCGTTGACGAGACGATTTTCTTCGATGGTAAAGCCAATATGATAGAGTCCATCGGCTACGGTATTGACTAAATTTTTACCGAAGTATTGGGTTGTCGCTCCGTCATTTTGTACCAGGTGGTAGCCTGTTTCCTCATTTCCCTCATCGTCACCGTGGAGGAGGATAAATTCGTCATAGTGATTAGTGCGAACCCATTGATTGAGGGTGCGAATATCATCGCTGGTAATCCAGCCATCAGCAGCGACACCTGTAGCGGTAATGCCATCGACTAATAGATGGTTAAGTCCATCGGCGGCGGCGGCTCCAGCGTTAATATCCCCCGCATTTGTCCACTTGGCTAAGCCAGTATCAATTTTGATGGTATCGACAATTTTATCTAATCCGGTGCCAGTGGTGGACTGATCGACGTAAAAATATGTTACCCAATCTGCTACGTCTTTGACTGTGGCATTGGCCGCACCATCTTCGTTGAGAAACCGTCCATTTTGGATCTCAAAACCAATATGATAGATTCCGTCGGCAACGGTATTAACTAGGTTTTTCGCAAAATATGTGGTCTGAGCGCCGTCATTTTGAACTAAATGGAAGCCAGTTTCTGTTGTGCCGTCATCATCCCCATGCAGAACAACAAAAGTATTATAACGGGTGGCATCAGAGCGAATCCAATTGTTAATTTGTGCAATATCGCTTTCGGAAATTGAACCATCGGCGGCGAGATTGTAGGTGGTAATCGCTGTTTTTAATAAATCATTCAGTCCATTGGCCGCATCAGCACCGCCAGCAATTTCTTGCCAAGGTATATTTTGCGCTAAACCCTGATCAGCAATGATTAATTCCGTAATCTGATCAAGTCCGGTATTAGTTGTTGCCCGATCTGTATAAAATTGGGTTAGCCAATCCGCTACCTGAGCAACTGTGGCATTGGCGTTACCATCTTCATTGACAAAGGTGCCATTTTCAATTAGGAAACCAATGTGATAAATGCCATCAAAAACCGTATCAACTAAATTCTGATTGCGATACTGTTGAGTCGCTCCGTCATTTTGGACTAAATGAAACCCTGTTTCTGTTGTCCCGTCATCATCGCCGTGGAGAGCAGTAAATTCTGCTAAACGGTTGGCACGAATCCAGGCATTAATCGCGGTTACGTCACTGACAGTAAAAATGCCGTTACTAGCGACTCCAGTGGCTTGTTTGGCTTCTAAGATTAAATGATTTAATTCATTAGCTGCCGTCATTCCATCCGTAATATTTGTACCGAGATTGGCACCAGCAAGTCCTGTATCTATGCCAATTCTTTCAACCGTTTGATCTAGTCCCGTTCCGGTTGTTCCGCTTGGGGAATTTTGCACCATCGAATAAGATTTGCTTGCCATAATTATTAACCATGAAAAATAAGGTAGTTAGTGAAATAGCAACAATTGTTAGACAAGTAACGACAAAACCGCACTAAGGCAGGTTTATCCTCAATCCAGTTAGCAAAACCCAGTTATCATCAGGGACGACTGAAGTGGTCACTACGAACCAGAAGGGTTGTCAACTGGACTGGATCAGGGGGATTTGGTATTACCCTGACAATTGCGGATCGATATCCTCACTCATACCCGAAGTCGATTCCAACGATTGGACAGTCTCAGATAGTAAATTAGTTCTAACTGATTGTCTTGCCTCTGCTCAGACTATCGAACGAGGTTTTCCGACCTTGATAGTCCTGAGTCGTCGTTTGATAATCTAACCTTTAATGGAATCTTGGATTATTGTAGCACGTTATACAGATATGTGATACCCGCTGCTTTTTCTCTCTTAGCGTTGCTCAAATCCCACATTCCGCACCCTAAGGGTCACAAGGTCTCAAAAGAGGAAGGAGCGTGAGTCAAAATACTTATCTAGTGGAAATACCAATTAATAATTATAAAGATAGACAAACTTATTATGGTGCATTAAACTTGTTAGAGCCAGATTTAATTTTAGAAAAATATACCAAAGGATTAGCAAAATCAGAATGGCAAATTACTTGTGAACTTTTTGCCCCTTATGCGCCAGAAGAAAATCCACTTGAAGCAATTTGGTTTCAATTAAAAAATTTGCTCAGGAGGTTTTATCGTTTCGGCAAAAACTTTAAGATTATTAATCTTTTATTTGAATTTTTGCCAAATATAATCTTTTCAAATTTACTAACTTGAAAAGATTTTAGGTTTGCTATATATTCACTGGGTAGAGAATGTTATCTAGAAACATTTCCTACATTTCCGAGAATGGCCAAGGGTTGCTGATTTTTTTTAACCACAAAGACACAAAGGACACAAAGAAAGGGAGTAAGGGATTTCCACCACTCTAAGAGTGCCAAGAGAGCCGAATTATCTAAGGACTAATATGAATTTGACTGAGAATATAACGCAAGCGATCATAATCATCTTTAAGTAAAACACTTAACTGTCTGCCCACATTGACTAACCATTGTCGATCGGCTTGACGCAATTGATACATCTGACGGATAGAAGCGGCTGCCAAAGCTTCCACGGGAGTATTTTTGACCTGTAATAAAATTCTTAAAAAGTCTAATTGTTCACTAAAATAAACTACTTCTAACGACTCACATTGATAAACCGCCTGATGAATTTGTGGGGGCCGGGGAGGAATATATTGATAGATATAACCTCGCCCGGCACCATTGCCATTAACTTGTCCTGGCAGGGTTTCAAAACCGACAATAGTTGCCCGAAATTCCGTTTTTAACATAGCGAAAATCTGCGGCTGTTGTTCCCGCAATTCAGCCAAAGACAACCCCAAAGCTCTAGCGCGATGTACCGAATCGATGGGTGCAGTGGTGGCAAAGGTGACAATCCCAAAAATCTTATTACCCGTTTCTTCATCGTAGGCTTTCACCCAACTACCAAAAGCGGGCATAAAAGGAAAGTTTAACTCCTCTGGTTCCAAACATTGCGCCAAAAACTCGGTCGTCGTCGTCTCGATAACTTCGGCGATATGATCGGGATGGCGGTTATCCGTGGCCAATTGCGGTAAGGGTGGACGCATGGTTATTTTTTGCCTTTAGCGGGGGCAATAATTACTTCTTCTAATTCCGAGAGATTAAAGGTAACTAACTTATCCCAGTTGCCCCCCTCAAAAAGAACGGCCACTTTCCCATCGCTTAAACGCTGGGCTAAACCTTCAAATTTATAGTAGGTATCATCGGGATTGGTGACTCGAACGGTACTACCTGGCAAAATCATAGGATTGACGACAAAATTATAATATTAGGGGTCGAGAAGGTCGTCACCGACCTCCCCTCCCATTCAGAACCGTGCGTGAGACTTTCGCCTCACACGGCTCCTAGTTTGACTGTTCCCTTGTTAAGGATACAGCTTG
>NZ_JAJTDH010000063.1:0-17950 GCF_021300285.1 Microcystis sp. 49638_E5
CGAGAAAATGAAGCTCGGCAAGCAGAAATTGCCGAAATCAGGCAAAGACAGGAAGAGTCAGACAAGCGTTTTGAGGTTTTACTGTCAGAAGTTCGCTATTTGATTCGGCAAATTAAACCAGGAGATTAAGAGTATCTGAGAAAATTGACGGCCAGTATATGTGTGTATATAATTTACGCAGTCAGTAAAACTAAAAAATGAAAGGATAAATTATGATGATGCTAAAGCAAATAACTTCTTTTATTGGCAGAATAAATCGAAAAGTCGATAATTTTATCACGGTGTCAAGACTACTTCCCAGATCAGAGATAGCTCATGTTATTTTGTTTAATCGAGAAACTCTTAAAAAAGTCAACCAGTGGATTGACGAAGAGACATACAACAATTCAGTATTTCATTATGGTCTTCCTTTAAGTTCAAAAGAACTAATTGATCGAGAAATAAATAGCCAGATTACATATACTGATGCGATTCTATATCTCAGCCGCTTTCTCAAAAAACCAGTTAATTATCTAGAGTTGGGAGTATCTGTTGGCAAGAATTTTTTCCAAGCCGCTAGTTTCTTAGAAAACAGTGTCATGATTGGTTTTGATATTGAAGAAATCAATCCTACTCTGGAGCAATTTTTCAAGAAAACATCTTATTACATTGAATGGGATACAATGGCTAACTCTTTGAAGACAGGCAAATCTTCTCTGATTGAATACGATTACCATCACAATCAAATATACTATCTTAGCGGCGATATATTTGACGAGAATTCTTGGAAAAAATTATCTGGAAGGAAATTCAATATTATATTCTCTGATGCGTTTCATGATCCGAAAGCTTTAATACATGAATATAATATGCTCAAAAAATATGATTTGCTTGACCAAGAAGAGTTTATTATGATTTGGGATGATTTAGGTGGAGAAATGACAGAATCATTCAAGATGATTTGCCAAGAGTTAAGCTGTCATTATCATCAAAATAACCTCAATAATACGACAATTTTCTTGAATGGCTGGCTAGGAAGTCACGAGCATAAACACCAAATTGGGATAGTTACCTATTTTGCTCACAAATAGGCAAATTTTTAGGAACAATCAATCAATAAGTAAAAACATAGGTAGGTTTAACTGATGATTAATTTTTTTTGGCGAACTCGCAATGTTCTCGCTCGAATCAGGTTGGCAGCTACTCCCTTAGTCCCCTCATTGCTTAAGGATTTAGCAATAATACTGATTCCTGAAAATACCGATATATTTCAAGCATTAAGAAACTTTGCTGTTAAACTTGGAATTGCCAACAAAAGCCTAAAAGATATATCTGAAACTGAGGAAAAAGTAGTTATTCAACAGTTTGCCGAGCCAGCTAGTAAACCTCTGGTTTTTGCGTCTTTCTGTCGTGGTGCAGATGCTCCTGGTCATGGTAAGTTTAATGGCGGCGTTAAAGAACTCAACTATCTAGTTAAGTTATTAAGAGAGCAGGGATATGAAGCTTATGTAGTGACTTATGATGGAAGTTATGATTCTTGGCTTCTAGATCATCAGCCTCACATCTCGATGGATGACTATAACCGTTTGATAACATATAACCAGAATATCCGTTGTGTTACTTCTTGGGCAATTGCTGAAGCTTTTATTAAAAATAGTCCCTCTCTCTACTTTTGGGATATGGAACTCTGTTGGACTGAACACGACCATTTTCCAGTTCTGGCAAATCTCTATCGAAAAAAAATCCGCAACACTGCTGCAATTACTCGAACGATACAGGCTTGGCACATGGCTCATTTTCAACGCCACTGCGTTCTGCTTCCTAATTTGGTCGATCAGTCTCAATGGTTTCCCATTTCAGAAAAATGCCAGTCTTATCGGGTTGGTTATATGAACGAAGGTCTTCATACAGAAACCTATCTAGAGATTATTCAAGATGCTGTCCATAAACAAGGTCTTGAGTTAGAATTTTGCCAAATCCAAGGTGTTGAAGAAGAGGTTCTTGAAAAGATGCGTTCCTGTGAAGTTTTTCTGACTATGAATATTGGCAAGGATGCTCTTTGGGGAGAAGGCGGACCTTTACCCCCTCTTGAAGCTATGGCTCTAGGCTGTGTTCCAATCGCTTTTGACATTCTTGGCCCTCGTGAAATCATCCACAACGGCTTTAACGGCATTATTGTACCCCGGTATCGCCCAGATCTAATGGCAGAAGCTCTGATTAACCTCTATACTATTCCAGGAGAACTAGATCGGCTCCGATACAATACGTTAGCTTTAATGCAGACCTGTCATACCTTTAAATCTCGCTGGCCTGCAGTCAAGGAGTTTCTCCATCTTTAAGTAATTCTCTATTTGGTATTAGAAAATTGAGTAATCTTCTCTCTAAAGCAGTAACTAACTCTACCTGGACTGGCATCGGCTCTTTGATGACAGCGATCTTGGGGTTTCTGTTGGCAGGTTTAACTATTCGTTGGTTGGGTGAAGCGGAAGCTGGATTTGCCATTGCGATCTCTGCTATTGTTGGCATTAATAACACCTTGAGTGGATTTGGACTGGGGACTGCCGCAATGCGATTGCTCAGTCGCGCTTATGAAGAAAATAATTCTCAGGAAATTCAGAAAATAGCCGGTGTTTGTTTTTCAACTTCTTTGGCTTTTGGATTGCTTGGGTTTTGTCTTTTTACTTTTGGCTCTCCTTGGATTGTTCAGTGGAGCAAATATGAGGGCAATCCTGATTTAGCTCGCCTCTACTGTATATTACTAGGATTGGTATTTTTGCTACAACAAATCACCGGTTATTTTAGTATATTTCTGAGTTCTCTTCAAAGATTTGACTGGCAGACTAAGCTGAATACTACTTTTATGTTAGCCAATGGTATTTTGGGAATCACTTTTTTGAAAGCCTTTCCTAATATTTTAACCTTGGCAACAATTCAGTTAGCCTTGTCTTGCTTGAATTGTTTATGTACTGGTTTTATAGTTTTTAAAATCCTTGGATTTCTGACACGTCCTTCCTGGCATCAAGCCATGTTTATTGAGCTTTGGTCGTTTGGAAAATGGGTTTATCTAACTCAGCTTGCAGGCATACTATGGGGACTTGATAAGATATTTCTAACATCTGTATTTGGTAGTAGTTCTTTGCCTTTCTATACTTTTGCACAAAACATATATGTGCAAGTTCATGCAATTTTAAATGGACAGTCTTCTTATCTATTTCCCATGCTCTCGGCTCAAGGAGATAAATTAGAAGTGGTAGCCGAACAAATAGAAGACCGCTTGCGCTGGTTTATTGGGTTAATTGCAGGTTTTGTCTATTCAGGACTGATTATTGCAGGTCCAGCCTTATTGACTATTATGGTCAATGCCGAATTTTCTAGCAAAGCTAGTTTTCAGTTGTTTATTTTCTGTTGGGTAGGCTATATTCATGGCAATGCGATAGTACAATTTTTCTTAGGACTGAGCAAGGGAGATGCAAAAGGCAACTGGATATATCACATGATTATCGGGCTTGGTTATCTGCCGTTTTTTGTTATATTTGCTTTAGTGTTTGGCTTCCAATATGCGGTGCTAGGACAGCTAATGACCTTGGCTGGAACAATTTATTTGTCTCGTCGTCTTAAGCCTAAAATCTACTGGATTACTTTTTGTCGTTGGTTAATTAACCCTCTATACTCGTCTTTGTTGTTAATGGTCGTAGCTTGTTGCTTTCATGTTATACTCATTGTTTTAAAAGCAAATCCTGGAATACAAATTGCTACAATGATTGTTTTTTATATAGTGGCAATCTTATCTATCCCTCGTCTTGAAGTCACTTATTTTGGCGGTATAGATCGCCTAAAAACTTTAGGAAGAGCGATGTCATTAGTCTTGGGAAAGTTAGGAATTTCCGAAAAATTAGTTTTTCGTTTATTGGGTATTAAACCATTCTGATACTTTGAATATGGAGAGTAGCAAGTAGCAAGAACGTGAAAAATCTAAAATTCTTTTAAAGAAGAGTGACAAGAGCGATAGCCTGGAGATTAAAATTAGATTTGTCGCTGTATCCCAGAAGTATAAGGAGCAGAGTTAAAAACCTTGAAGACCATCGCCCTAGTGGATACCTTGTGGGGGGGCCACCACTCTACCTACCTGAAGTTTTTCGCCAAGACGCTACTGGACCTAGGAAATGAAGTAATCTCTCTGTGTCCCGAACCGGAAGAGATGAACCTGTGGATTGCCAGCCACTGTCCAGAGTTGGCAAGTAACTTTCACTCCTTTGAGTTGCATGAACCCTCGCCAAGTCAGTTTTCCGGTCGCCAGTTGCAGGCGAGAGCAATGGCTGTAGCCCGCTGGCAACGAGTCGCCCAGAGTATCCAAGAAATTTCCTCAAAGCTAGGCAAAGCCCCCGATATCACCTTTTTTGCCTGGCTTGATACATACTTAGGATTAATTCCTGCTATCACCGACACCATCTTTCCCTATCCTTGGTCAGGGCTTTATTTTCAACCTGGCTACCTACGGATACCACCAAAACTGCGGTGGATGCGCCACGGCATCTTAAATCCCTTATCAGTGCTAAAATCTTCCCACTGTCCAGTAGTGGCCGTGCTAGACGAAGGTATTGCTGACAAGTTACAACAGAAGCTTAATAAGCCGGTAGTCGTCTTAACTGATATCACCGATGAATCGCCACCCGATATGAGCTTTGAGATTGCCCAAAAAATTCGTGCTAAAGCTGCTGGCAGGAAGATCATTGGTTTGTTGGGATCTCTAGATAAGCGGAAAGGAACACTTACGCTTCTGGAAGTTTCTCAACAAGTGAGCGATCGCTGGTTTTTTGTCTTTGCAGGTAGGCTGGCTGAACCAGCATTTACAGCCGCAGAACTGGCGAAAATTGAGGAGATTGTCAAAGCCAACCCAGACAACTGTTTCTTTTACTGGAATTCGATTCCTGACGGGTCAGGATTTAATGCCGTTGTTCAGGTATGCGATGTCCTGTATGCTGCCTATGAAAATTTTCCTTACAGTAGCAACATCCTGACTAAAGGAGCAATCTTTCAGAAACCTGTAATCGCCAGCAAAAACTACTGTATGGGCGAACGGGTTGAGAAGTTTAATCTTGGCTATGGGATTGAAGGAGGAAGTGTGTCTCAGTGTGTTAGCATCTTAGAAAGATTGCATGAGGAACTCTCCACCGGCAATCTTTCTATCCAGCCAAATTTTGAAGGGTATAGACACCTGCATTCAATCGAGCAATTGATCTCTGCTTTTCAGAAAATTTTGGAATGTGTTTGACAAATTGCTATTCCCCAACCAAAACTTTGCTTCATTAGTAATTGAAAATGAGTAATCTTCAATTTTCGCCAATTATGGAAATTTCTAAGAAAAATAAAAAATCTGAGTTCGCATATTTCATTCGTGAGATTTTTATTAATATAAGTCTTTATTTAGGTATATTTTTATTTTTGTATGCTGATTTTGTTAAATCAGGAGTTGGTTTAGAGGAGCGTGGGGTAGCATTAAGAAATGTACCCACTGGCATTTCAATTATGGCAATAAGCGTTATTTGTGGGGCGGCATTTTATTTTGACAAAGATTTTCGACGTTTGCTTTTTGGCAAGCTAGGCATTATCTACTTAGCAGTATTGTTCATTTATACATTGATAGGCTGGCAGCTTTTTGGGAATGATATTTATTTTGTTAAAAACGATCTATTGATTTTTCTGTATCTCATTTATGGTTTGGGATTATTTCGCCTTATTGTCAAGTCTCATTATGCCAAACTAAATTTGATGATTCTTACAATCTCTGTATGTTTATTGCTATACAATTATATATGGCAGGCAGCTCTAAGGCTGGGAGTTAATGAAGCTGGACTGAGTATTAGAGCAATAGATTGGGAAGCAGTTAACTTTTTACCATTAGCGATGATATTAATTGGAATTGGCATAGGAGTATTCCATAGAGCTGGTCTGATTTGGGCAATTATTATCTGGGGATTAGTCTTGCTCATGGTTTATTCTTTAGTATTTCTAGGTGCAACAAGATCTGCGGCGCTAGTCTTGCTTAATGTAGTGATTACTTCCGCATTAACTCTATTTTACAGAGTCTCTAGTGGTATAATCACACCTCCGTCATCTTCTTTACTGTTGAGGCATTTAACTTCAATATTTTTATTGATTGCCGCATTTATTATTATTGTCGTCTTCAGTGACTTTATTTTTGACATCGTAGCATTTTTCCAAAATACCCTGATCTACGAGAGATTTTTTACTGATGATGCGAGTAATTCAAATGAAGAGCGAATCAGTGAAGCAATTGTTGGGATTGAGAGCCTGCAAGATATTGAGTGGCTATTCGGAAGGGGGATAGGTGCTAATTATTGGTCGCCTGTTGGTGTGGGCTACCAGGCTTTTTCTTTTCATATAGGAATTTTTACTTTTTTACTCAAGGGAGGATTGCCATTATTTCTTTTATGTGTTTATTTTCTATATATAAAATTTCCTCAGTTATATATCAAGGCATTACTGAGACCATACGCTTTTGATGATAGAAATCGTACTGCTTTACTAATTGTCCTGCCAAGTATCTTTGCCTGGGCAGTGATTCTGTTAATCTATGGTGGATTCATAGTATCTAGTTTTATTGGACTAGGAATTAGTCTTGGTGCTTATCTGCATATTAAAAAATACGGTCTTAATTTTTAGGAGTGAAGTGTGTCTCAGTGTGTTAGCATCTTAGAAAGATTGCATGAGGAACTCTCCACAGGCAGTCTTTCTATTCAGCCAGATTTTGAAGGGTATAGACACCTGCATTCAATCGAGCAATTGAGCTCTGCTTTTCAGAAAATTTTAGAGTTTGTGTAAAATTAATTTATGGAAACTATTACATAGAAGATAAACTAAAATGAACAATAGAGAGAATAAATTAGTTAATAAACTCATCGCTACTTTGATTTTCTATATCAGTTTGCTTCTACTTAATTTTAATGATCTTGTGTATGCTTGGTTGGGAAAAACTGAGGTTATCATTAAATTTATTATTTCTCTGCCAACATGGGGAGTTTTACTTTCCCTAGCATCGGCATTTTTGATTGAAAAAGAGTTTAGAAAGTTGCTTTTGGGAAAAATAGGAATTTTATATGGGTCTGCTTTATTTTTGTATATTTTGATAGGCTGGATCTCTGGTAATGAAATTTACTGGATGTACAAAGAGTGGATTATTTTTATCTATCCATGGGTTGGAATGGCTATGTTCTTCCTTCTCTCCAAATCCTATTCTCCAAAGTTTCAACTTACTGCTTATGCGTTTTTTTAGCTTGCATGATCTACCAAGCTTTTCAGATAAGTATTGAAGCTATGTTAGCGGAAGAAAGCATAAGTACAATATCGAGGATAGGAACAGAAACAAGAGTAGCAGGTGGGGTAATGGACATTTTAGCTGCAAGCTTGATACCCACTGGTATTTCTATAGTGATTTTATGCAGATTGGGATGGTTTTGGGTAATTTCAATGTTAGGATTAGTCTTTTTAGAATTATACTTTGGTGGATTCATAGCCGCATCTAGAGGTGCTTTTCTAAGCTTACTAGTTATCTTAATTTTTTCTGGCTTTAGCTTATTATTGTATAGACTATGTAGCAAAACTATGGTTCTTAAGCCTCAACCATCTATGTCATTAAGTTTGCTAAAGTTTATCTTAATATCTTTTACTATTTTTATATTTACTGTTATAATGTTCGATATTATCAATATTGATCTGATACAGTTATTCCAGAGTAGTTTACTATATGAGAGAGCTTTTACTGATGAATCTAGCTCTTCAAATAAAGAGAGAATTGAAGAGGCTTCTTTTGTAATTGGAAATCTACAAGACCTAGATTTTTTAGCTGGTAAAGGTCTAGGTGCTACTTTTATTAATCCTATACGCAGAGGTTGGAATTTAGATATGGAAATAAATTGGCTTCATATAGGACCTCTGACTTTTCTCCTCAAGGGAGGATTACCTTTATTTTTTCTCGTTATATTCTTCTTCTATATTAAGATACCCTATTTATATAGTAAGGCATTGCTTAACCCCTATGCTTTTGATTCCAAGAAATGCACGGCTTTGCTAACTGTTCTACCAGGTGTGCTTGGATGGTCAATATGGCTATTAACCAGTGGAGGTTATTTTAGCGCACATTACTTCGGGTTGGGGTTTGCTTTTGGTGCTTACTCACATATTAGAAAGAATGGTCTGGGCATTTTCTTTGAGTAATTAATAAATAGACACAAAGCAATCTTTAAGCTTTTTGTCCTGTACTGAAGCTGAAAAATTGTACAGGAGCCACAATTAACTGAGAAGCGATTTTTCTTGCAATTTACTCTGACAAATAAAATGTCAATAACAGCTAATCTTGAGTCTTAATTAAAGGAAATGTTTGAAGAAATTTTTCAACAATTAGGATCGATAAACGCCGCGTCAATCACCTTATTTTGCCAAAATTTTGCCTTAAATTAAGTGGCTTCCTTTTGCGGTTGACATCTCTCACAGAACAACCGCAGAAACCTTTGAAAAGACTGACCGAAAGGAAGAGATGGTAAGTTGTCAAAGTGTAGAAGATATGTTTGATAAACTTGGCATCTATATCTGGCACTGAGAGCCGCAATCGCCTTTGATATAATAGGACTAAAGATACTACCTGCCAGAAAAGTCGTGACAAAAGAAGAGATTAAATCAATTATCCTTTTTCAATTGAGCAGCTCTTGGATGATGATTTCTACTTAAATGCGTCTTAGCCTAGAATTGTGATATAACATATAGTAATCCCCTAAACCCTTGACAACGGGTAGCTGAACAAGGGGCTTAAGCCCCCTGCCTGTTCACGAATCATTTAGAATTGCTATAGCCAGTCAATTAAAGTAACATTTGCATGAAAGAGGGCAAAAAATCTAGTAAATCTAAATAACTAAACCCAAAATATAGGACAAAAATATGGAAACTCTGACGCTTAGTCAACCGATGCAGTTAACTGCATTACCCACGCAAGATGAACTTCCCTGCGATGATGGAGTACCCATGGAAACTCAAAGGCATAAATGGCAGATGGATCTGTTAATAGACAGTATATCACCTTGGCTAGACCAACGAGAAGATGGTTATGCCAGTGGCAATATGTTCGTCTATTTCAGTACAGCACAACTTAAAAATCAAGACTTCAAAGGACCTGATTTTTTTGCCGTCTTAGGTGTACAAAAAGGGGAGCGAAAAAGTTGGGTTACTTGGGAAGAGGGAAAAGCTCCCGATGTAGTGATTGAACTGCTCTCGGAAAGTACCACCCAAATAGACAAAACCGAGAAAAAACAGATTTATCAAGATAAGTTACGAGTCCCTGAATATTTCTGGTACGATCCTTTTAACCCTGAAGATTTTGCCGAATTTGTTTTGGTTGATGGCCTATATGAACCGCGGCAACCCAACGAGAAAGGATGGCTAATCAGTGGTCGTTTGGGATTAGCTTTAGTTCGTTGGCAGGGAGAATATAGAGGGGTAACAACCGTCTGGATTCGCTGGGCAACTTTAGATGGAATGTTGTTACCAACCCCGCGAGAGTTGGCTGAAGAAGCACAACAGAAAGCTGAGGAAGCACAACAGAAAGCTGAGGAAGCACAACAGAAAGCTGAGGAAGCACAACAGAAAGCTGAGGAAGCACAACAGAAAGCTGAAGAAGCACAACAGAAAGCTGAGGAAGCCGAAGAAAAAGCCGAGCGATTGGCGGCTAAACTCAGGGAATTGGGGATTAATCCCGAAAGTCTCTAACTTCCTCTGGGCGGATTTTGGTAAGACTCTCCTGGTGGGGTAGTTCATTTTTGAATCGGCATTTTCACCAATGGAGAACGGGGAATTGACGACTGTTCCGATTTATTGTGCATCAAGGCTTGCGGCGTTCAGGGGTCTAAAATTGACATGAATGCCATATTATCTTGCTAAACTAAACACCAAACTAGCAACATTCCCCCCATGTACCAGAGAACGCCGTCCCTTCCACCCAAAGAAATGTTACCAACCATGTACGACCTCCCCAGCGAAAACCAGGAGGAACCTGGCTTGCCTGACGAATTTCATCTCTTCCAACCCGAATTATTGCGCCAGACCTTTCGACCTTCTAACTATCCTGCCGAACAAATATTTATCGCCAGCGATCTAAATCTCTACTACGACCCTTACCATCCCCAGTGGTACAAGCGGCCGGACTGGTTTGCCGCTTTGGGAGTCTCGCGGCTGTACCAAGGAGAGGAATTGCGCCTGAGTTATGTGATTTGGCAGGAAGAAATTGTTCCCTTCATCGCCATCGAATTACTCTCTCCTGGAACGGAAGCAGAAGATTTAGGGCGTACCGTGCGGGGAATCAACCAACCTCCCACCAAGTGGGAAGTTTACGAACGAATTTTAGGCATTCCCTACTACGTGGTGTTTGATCGCTACAGCAACCAATTGCAGGCATTTACCTTAAAATCAGGAAAATATCAGCCTTTAAGACTAGAAAACCAGCAGTTGTGGCTAGAGGAAGTACAATTGGGATTGGGACTTTGGGCAGGAAATTGTCAAGGCATTGAGCGGTTGTGGCTGCGCTGGTACGGACGAGACGGCAATTGGATACTGACTCCTACCGAGCAGGAAGCTCAACGCGCCGAGCAGGAAACCCAACGCGCCCAACAGGAAGCTCAACGCGCCGAGCAGGAAACCCAACGCGCCGAGCAGGAAACCCAACGCGCCCAACAAGAAGCTCAACGCGCCGAGCAGCAAACCCAACGCGCCGAGCAGGAAGCTCAACGCGCAGAAAGAGAACGGCAGCGAGTTCTAGAACTAGAAGCTTTGTTGGCTCGTTACCAGGAACAATTCGGGCAGTTAAATTGAGAAAATAATGAATGGATTTTCTAAGCCATGAAAGTATCTTACATGGCGGGATGTATTGATATAGTACTAGAAACTATTGCTGAACCTGATTTGATTGTTAAGGGATGGACTGATGAGCTAATAGCACTAAAACATTATCCGAAAACTGTTATCTCAAGAAAAGACGCGGTCGTCATCTATAAAGAACTAAAGAACGATGGATTTGTCATAACTGCTTTTTTGACATCCTCCTGCGAAAAAATTATCAAGCGAGGCATCCTATGGCAGAAGTCAATCTGTTAAAATCAATTCCTTATTCGCTAACCGCACCTTCTTCAAGAATCTGGATAGATTATGATGAAGAAGCAGATGTTTTATCTATTAGCTTTCGTAAGCCTCAAAGAGCCAATGATAGTTTGCTAGAAGACAATATTATCTATCATTATAGAGATCGAGACTTAGTTGGATTAACTGTCTTGAAAGCTTCGGATTTTAACAGTGGAGATAGTGAAAATAAAATTAATGGCTCTGAAAATCCTGAAATGGGTTGACAATTTGGTCAGGATGGGTTAGGATACAACGAGTTAACAGTAAATTCGTCTATGACTGACTTCCAACTGACCACTCCTGTCGCCTTACTGATTTTCAATCGACCTGATACGACGGCGAGGGTATTTGAAGCCATTCGTCAGGCTAAACCACCTAAGTTATTAGTGGTTGCTGATGGTCCGCGCCCGGATAAAGCCGATGATATTGAGAAGTGTAAGGCGGCTCGTGCTATTGTTGATGGCGTTGATTGGGATTGTGAGGTATTGAGCAATTATTCTGATTTAAATTTAGGTTGTAAAAATCGGGTATCGAGTGGATTAGATTGGGTTTTTAGCCTGGTTGAGGAAGTGATTATTCTTGAAGATGATTGCTTACCACATCCTAGTTTTTTTCGCTTTTGCCAAGACTTGCTTGATTATTATCGAGATGATAAAAGAATTATGGCTATTTCAGGGGATAATTTTCAGTTGGGCAGAAACCGCACAGAGTACAGTTACTATTTTTCTCGCTATAATCACATTTGGGGTTGGGCAAGTTGGAGGAGAGCCTGGCAATATTATGATGTTAAAATGAAGCTCTGGCAAGAAATTCATGATGGTAACTGGCTTGAGTACATTTTAGGAGAAGGTCAGTCCGTCAAATACTGGACGAAGATTTTTCAAAGTGCTTATGATGGTAAAATTGATACTTGGGATTATCCTTGGACGTTTGCCTGTTGGATCCAGAATGGTCTAACAATACTTCCTAATGTAAATTTAGTTAGTAATATTGGATTTGGTGAAGATGCTACTCATACAATTGGTAGTAAAAGTAGAGTGGCAAATCTTCCTGTTAAAGAAATGAATTTTCCGTTAAAACATCCTCTATTTTTGCTGCGTCATGTTGAGGCAGATGATTTTATTCAAAGAAATGATTATAATCTAAGTCTATTTACCAGATTGAATAATAGATTGAAGCGAATTATAACAAAAGCAGAGTAATTCTAACGGAAAATACCTATCATGAGTAATAATAAATGTCCAATTTGTCAATCAGGCAGAGAAAAAATTTTTAGAGCCAAACTTTTACAAAAATATGAAGTTGATTACTTTTTCTGCCAAAATTGTGGTTTCCTGCAAACTGAAAAACCCTACTGGTTAGAAGAAGCCTATCAAAATGCCATAGCATCTACAGATACAGGATTAGTAGTGAGAAATATTACTATATCAAAAAAATTAACTTGTATTTTGTATTATTTATTTGAAAAAAATGGCAAATATTTAGACATAGCAGGTGGCTATGGACTATTAACAAGGTTGATGAGAGATGTAGGGTTTGATTTTTACTGGTCAGATCTATACTGTCAAAATATATTCGCAAATTATTTTGAAGCTAGTAATACAAACAATGCTTTTTCGGCAGTTACTGCATTTGAAGTTCTTGAACACCTGTATGATCCTGTAGAATTTATATCCAAATCGCTTGAAAGTACAGAATGCAAAACTTTGATCTTTTCAACTCAGCTTTTTGATGGGCTTCCCCCAGCACCAAATGATTGGTGGTACTATGCCCATGAAACAGGTCAGCACATATCTTTTTTTCAGCACAAGACTCTCGATTTCTTAGCAAAACAAATGTCCTTAAATTTTTATTCTACTAGCAATTATGGTTTGCATATCCTTACTGGCAAAACGATTAATAATCGATTATTCAAAATTTTATCTGGAAGGCTTTCTAAGTTGTTATATGAATATATTAGTAAACGAATGAAAAGCAAATTATTCTCAGATAGAGATATTATTTTAAAACAAATTTAAACAAAATAGATCACATAACTACAGACAAATTAATGTCATGAAAATTGTCTACGATCATCAAGTTTTTACCTTTCAAAAATATGGTGGAGTTTCTCGGTATCTTTACGAGTTATCTACACGAATGGCAAACTTCGACGATTGTGAAGTAAAAATCCTGGCGGGTTTATATATAAATGAATATTTAAAGCATTGTCCTCCCAATATAGTTGATGGATGGAAAATACCATCAATACCTAAAACAACTAGGATTGTAGATTTTATCAACGCTCTAATATCTAAAGTCTGGATAAAATATGATACTCCTGATATTCTTCATGAAACATACTACGGTTTTAATAGCATTGCTGCCAATTCATCTAAAACTAAAAAAGTAATTACAGTACATGATATGATTCATGAAAAATTCGCTGATTCTGCACCTAAATCTGCTAACTTATTCCTAGCAAGAAAAAAAGACTTTTCCTCTATTAAATTAGAAGCAATTAAACGAGCAGATTATATCATCTGTGTTTCTAAAAATACCAAGAAAGATCTGATAAATATTTTTGATATAGATGCTCAAAAAATAGCTGTGGTCTATCATGGTTACTCTCTGAGTTCTGAGCCTTCAGTAACTTCTAAATTATATAAGCAAAATTCTTATCATCCTTACATTCTCTATGTTGGACAGCGAGAATGGTACAAAAACTTTTCTAGATTGGTTCAAGCCTATGCCAGCCATTCTAGTCTTAATAGTAACTTCAATTTGTTATGTGCGGGAGGCAAGAAATTTTCTCAAGATGAACTTAATTTAATTCACGGTTTAGGACTAAGTGAAAATAAAATTCTACATATTAATGGTGACGATCAAACTTTGGCAAAATTATACAGTCAAGCATCGGCCTTTGTCTATCCTTCTCTATACGAAGGATTTGGCATACCAATCCTAGAAGCTATGTCATTTGGCTGTCCCGTTGTCTGTAGCCACACAAGTTCATTTCCAGAAGTGGCTGGTAATGCAGCCGAATTTTTCGATCCCTATGATATAGAGAGTATTGCTAATGCGCTAGAAAAAGTATTATTTGATTCAGATTTAACAAAAAAGCTTGTAGAATTAGGAAAGGCAAGGGTAAAGAATTTTTCTTGGGAAAAATGTGCAGAACAAACCCACTCAATCTACGCCTCACTACTTTAGTTTGATCGAGAAAGTTGCTAAAATATGCTAAGCTATTATGATCAAGAATTATTATAAGTTTTATTTGTAAATAGCCAGAGTTTGTATAGACTTTTCTGATAGCAGTTTTCTGATCCACTAATCACTAGCAGCAATCTTACGACCATATATACGGTTAATTAACTATCTGTCATGCTCAAAAAAACGATTAAGAAACTCGCCAGAAGTTTAGGAGTTGATCTAAAAAGATACAATGTCCAAACATCCGAAGCGGCGAAAATGCAGCGCTTGTTAGCCTATCACAACATTGACTTAGTATTCGATGTTGGTGCTAATATTGGGCAATATGCCAAATTACTGCGAGAATTAGGCTATTCGGGGAGGATTGTTTCCTTTGAACCGCTGTCAAGTGCTTACTCTCAGTTAAAAGCTGTCAGTGAAAAAGACCCTCTGTGGGAAATTGCTCCCCAAACTGCCATCGGCAACCAAGAAGGTGAGATTGTCATCAATATTGCAGGTAATAGTTATAGTAGTTCAGCTTTGCCAATGCTGGATGCTCACTTAGAATCTGCCCCCGAATCAGCTTACTCTGGTTCAGAAACAGTAAAATTGAGCAGGCTAGATACCCTGGCCAAGGACTATATCAAAAGCGAAACTAAATCCATTTTTCTCAAAATAGATGTGCAAGGATTGGAAAAACAAGTGCTAGAAGGAGCAACTGCAATTTTGCCTTTGGTTAAAGGCATTAAGCTTGAATTATCTTTAGTCCCTCTCTACGAAGGTCAAGTCCTGTTTAAAGAAATGATTGATATCGTAGAAAAATTAGGTTACGAACTGTACGGTATTGAACCAGGGTTTACTGCCGAAAAAACTGGGAGGATGTTGCAGATGGATGGCATTTTCTTTAAACCAGATTAAAAATTTAATCTGGTAAAACATGAGCAAATTTATTTGTAGATATCCCTTCTTAAATAGTGCTACAGTATGTACACAATGCGTACACAACGAGAGAGACTATGGATTAAGTATGACATTGAGAAAATTGGGGTGCGAGAATTTCGGAGCGAACTCCCTAAATACCTATACGGTGAGACTCCCGTTGAGGTACTACGTCACGGTCATACTGTTGGGTTCTATTTCCCCGTTAAACAGGGGAGTAAAAGCGCCGATATCGCTGCCTTACAAGCGGTGGCCGCTCAATTTGAGTACCTGTTAAGTCAAAAGGGAATTTCCGAGGACGATATTGTTCGTGAGTTTCGTCAGATGTGTGAAGCGGATAGAGCCAATCAGAGAAAGGATTTGGACAAGTGAGACTCAAATTCATCGTTCTCGACGCTAATATCATCATAATAAATAGACATCTCCAAAAATCTATACCCTAGTCCTAGCAATGGTATTCCTGCTTGGTAATGCGATTTCTTATCCTTTTAGCTAAACAGCAACATTACTCCTATGAAATTAGCCTCCATCCCAACAAAGCAGTACATCGAGCAACGAGACGAAGAATATTGGCTCAAAGGAACTCGTATCTCCCTTGATTCAGTTGTCTATTCTTTCTTGAACGGAGAATCTCCCGAAAGCATTGCCCAAAATTTTCCACTCCTTTCCCTCGAACAGGTTTATGGCGCGATCGCTTTCTATCTGGCCAATCGAGAGCTTGTGGATGCCTATCTGAAAAAGGGTGAAGCCGAGTTTCAGGAACTACAACAGTCTTGTAGAGAAAAGAGTCCTTTGCTGTACCAAAAATTGAAGGCGGATCAAGCCTACAATATGTGCTTAAAAAACTAATTTCCTAGAAGAAGGCTATAATTACCATAACATTTTGCCCCCATCTCAATTCTAGCCCCTAGATATTTTCCCCAATGCTAGAGGAAAAAGCTCCTTAAGTCTCATCACCAGCGTGACTCCGATGACTTCAACTATTGCCCCTTCTCGACTTTCACTGCCTACCCAAGATGAATTGCCCTGCGATGACGGCGTTCCCATGGAAACCCAACGACATAAACTCCAGATGGATATACTCATAGATGCCTTGTTCCCCTGGTTAGCTGCTAGGGAAGATGGCTATGTAGGCGGCAATATGTTCGTTTATTTCAGTGCCGCACAGTTAAAAAGCGAGGACTTTCGCGGTCCCGATTTCTTTGCTGTCCTGGGGGTTCCTAAAGGGGAAAGAAAAAGTTGGGTGGTTTGGCAAGAAGGGAAAGCTCCCGACGTGGTTATCGAACTCCTTTCCGAAAGTACCGCTCAACAGGATAAAACTGAAAAGAAAGCCATCTATCAAGACCGTTTGCGAGTGCCAGAATATTTCTGGTACGATCCCTTCAATCCTGAAGATTGGGCGGGTTTTATCCTCAGAGACGGCAACTACGAGCCATTATCTCTAGAGACGGGAGAAAGATTTTTCAGTCAAAGGCTAGGGTTAACTTTGGTACGCTGGCAAGGGGAGTATAAGGGAGTCGAGGCAGTTTGGCTGCGTTGGGCGACTTTTGCCGGCGATTTACTGCCCACGGAGTCAGAGCTAACTGAACAGGAAAAAATGCGGGCTGAACAAGAAAGAATGCGGGCTGAACAAGAAAGAATGCGGGCTGAGGATTTACAAGCATTGCTCCAGCGCTATCGAGAGCGTTTTGGGGATTTGCCAGAATAAATCTAGATATTGACCGGCTAAAGTACAAGAACTCTCCAGAAAGCTAATAGGATAGGAGCATCAAGCATAGACAACCAATAACCTTAGAGAACTCTTGTTCGCTTTCTGGTGTTAGCTGATTAAAAATTTTCTTTACAAGAAGTTGATCATCGGGTAAGATGTACCCAATATACCCATTGAATCCGGTCTTGAACTGGTCGGTTAATTAAATTGCCCATTATGGGCGACAGGCTGCCGCAGCAGTATTTTGTCAAGATTTAATAGGAAACAACCAGCTAGTAATAGTTTGATAAAGGATGCCAGTTCCGAGTTGGCTCTGACGACAAAACATGACAGTAAATATTAGTAGTATAAAGAAGGTTGACAATGTTAAAAAAATTACTTAACCGTATGCAAACCGAACAGGGAAGGAAAAATATTAAATTTGCCCTAGCCAGAAAAATATTCAATCCCCTCTTAAGAAATATTGGCTACACCCTAATTACTGACCATTTTTATCAGCCCATACCCAACCGTCAGGAAATTATGACATACGCGGGCAAAGAAAGGCCTCTTAGCTCAATTGAATGGCATCTAGACAAGCAAACTGAACTGGTTAAGTATTTACTAGAAAAATATGCTTTAGAATTTAACAATAAAGAAATTTTTTCAGCATTTGGTTATTCCGAAGATAGTTCTGGTCTCATTAGTGGCGATGCAGAAGTACTCTATGCTATGGTCAGAGAAAAAAAGCCGTCTCGGATAATTGAAATTGGCTCAGGTGGTAGCACTAAAATTATCGCCGCAGCTTTAAAAATGAATTTTATAGAAAATTCCCAAAAATCACAACTGATCTCGATCGAGCCTTATCCTCAAGATTTTTTAAAAGACTTTGCTAATGTTAGTAAAGATTTTCTAGAATTTAGTTTGCTTACCCAGAAAGTAGAAGCCGTAGATTTGTCTGTTTTTGAATCCCTGCAAACCAATGATATT
>NZ_JAJTDH010000149.1:0-6853 GCF_021300285.1 Microcystis sp. 49638_E5
TTGCTGTATTGCAAGCATAGTCAGCTTTTAAAGATAAATTATTGTTTTATTGGTCAGCAATAATTGTCTGTTTTTTCTTTAATTTTACATGACAAGTTCGGAAGAGCCAAAATTTTGAAGACTTAAAAGGCAAAAGAATTGCCGTCCAAATTGGCACAACGGGAGCCTTAGAAGCGATAAAAATACCCGGGTCAGTGGTTAGTCAATTTGACTCGGCGGCTTTAGCTTTGCAGGAATTAATTAATGGTCGAGTTGATGCGGTAGTTAACGATAAACCCGTGACTTTGTATGCAATTAAACAAGCGGGTTTACGAGGTGTAAAAGTAGTCGGAGAATTATTAACGGAAGAATTCTACGGCATTGCTTTACCCAAAAATTCCCCCTATCTCCAGTTAATTAATGATGCTCTCGGTCGAGTCATAGAAAGTGGTCGGTACGATGCTATTTTTCGGCAATGGTTTGGAGAAAAACCGCCAGAATTACCCTTAGTTGCCCCAGCTTTAAAGAATTTACAGGAATCGAGTTTTAACTGGGGAGAATTATTCTATAACCTGATTTTTAAAGGGGTTCCCTGGACAATTCTGTTAACGGTTCTGTCTTTTCTGTTCGGGTTAATCGGCGGAACTTTAGTGGCTATTGCCCTGATTTCTCCCTACAAATGGTTAAAAATAATTTGCCGCATCTATGTGGATTTCTTTCGGGGAACACCGATGCTGGTGCAATTATTCTTGATCTATTTTGGTTTGCCCGGGTTGTTCCGAGAAATTGGCTTAAATATCGACTTAGATCGTTTACCGGCGGCCCTATTTGCCCTAAGTTTAAATGTAGCGGCCTATTTAGCTGAAATTATGCGCGGCGGTATTCAATCGATCGATAATGGTCAATGGGAAGCTTGTTCTAGTCTAGGAATGTCCCCAGTGCAAACCATGCGCGAGGTGATTTTTCCCCAAGCTTTTCGCCGGATGTTGCCACCCTTGGGGAATGAATTTATCACCCTAATTAAAGATACCAGTTTAGCGGCAGTAATCGGTTTTGAAGAGTTATTCCGGCAAGGTCAATTAATGGTAGCCACTACCTATAAAGCTTTCGAGATTTATATCGCCGTTGCTTTAGTTTATTTGGTTTTAACTACCCTTTCCTCCGTGGTATTTAAGCGCTTAGAGATTTATATGGATCCCCTACATAAATCTAAACAGGAACAGAAAGCCTAGGGGCAACAGATGGGAACTGAAACCGAGTTTAAGAGAATTGTCAGGGGGGTAACTTCCAGGCTCTCTTGGATTTGGTGGGTAAAATGTATTCTAAGATACATTCCTTCTAGCGAGGGGGTGGAACGAACCACAAAGACACAAAGGACACAAAGATTGATCGATCATATTGTAATTAAAACCGACTAAGGGCAAGAAATTAAGCTTAAAATGCCGAGGTGGTAGTCAATCAGTCGGTCGAACCCGGGTTTCTAGAGGCAGAAATAAGCCAAAAAGCCCCTAAACCGGAGGTAAGAACCACGACAATAATTGACCCGACCAATAACCAACTATTTTTAGAAAATGGCTGTTTTGAAGCAGTAACGGTGATGGGACGAGTGACCGGGATTTCTTCCTTAACCCGCAGCGAAGGAGAGGGAGGTGTAACCAAACGGGGAGGAACCGGGATGACGAAGGAGGGTTCCTCGACGGGATTCCTCTCAAAACTCTTTACCACTTTTTCTAATCGTCTTCCCTGATCAACTACTGTCTCGATTTCCTGACGTAATTGCCGATTACTCTTGACAAGTTGCTGGTTTTGTGCTTCTAGAAATTCCACCCGTACCTGGCTGGCCTGCAATTCTTTGACCAATTCTCGATAGACCGAGAGGGGAACCGAGGGGCGATCAGTGCAACTCTGGGGTACTTGGGGGGAAATACGCGGCGTAGTGGTCATGAATTTTGACTAATTTAGGGCTTTTAAGCGGTAAAAATGCCCCACAGGACCGGTTCCTTGACCGATAGGGAGGGAATGATCGAGGGCGTTAGTAACGTAATCCTTGGCTTTTTTCACCGCTATTTTCAGGTCATCACCCAAAGCGAGGTTAGCGGCGATCGCGGCCGATAGGGTACAACCAGTCCCGTGAGTATTATTGGTTTCGACGCTTCTGGTCTTAAAAGTTTCCCATTCCTGCCCATCAAAGCAGATATCAACCCCACGCAGCCGGCCTTTCATACCTCCTCCTTTCACTAATACCGGTGTGGCCGACTTCTGGAAAATAATTTCGGCGGCCGCTTTCATCGCCTCAAAATCATTGATCTCGATGCCACTTAAAAGCTGCGCTTCGTAACGATTAGGGGTAATAATCGAAGCCAGAGGAATTAAACTATTAAAAAGACTATCTAAAGCTCGATCATCAATTAATTTGGCTCCTACCCGCGAAACCATAACCGGATCCACCACTAAACTGGTCAAACGCCAGCGCTCGATCGCCTCGGCCACTGCTTCGATAATCTCGCTGCTGAACAGCATTCCTGTCTTGACCGCTTGCACACCCAGATCCCCGACCACGGCATCGATTTGGGCTGTCACCATTTCTGGACTTAAGGACTCGACGCGCTCGACCCCCAGGGTATTTTGGGCGGTAACGCAGGTAAGGGCGCAGGTCCCGTGAACTCGGTGGAAGGCGAAGGTTTTCAAATCAGCTTGAATTCCCGCGCCGCCACCACTATCGGAACCGGCGATGGTGAGGGCAATGGCAGTCATAGGAGGTTAGCGATCAAAAGGACGACGACGTTGCAAGAATTCGGGGATATCTAATCCTGCGGGTTTTGCTGGTTCGGGAGTCGGGACAGGACTAGGTGCGGGGGTATTGATCACCACCTTGTTAGTGGTGGGACGAGAGGGGGATTCGCCGGAAAAACCGGTGGCAATGACGGTAATTCTGACTTCTCCCTGCATTTTCTCGTCAATTACTGCCCCAAAGATGATATTAGCGTTGGGATCCACCACTTCATAGATAATTTCGGCGGCGGCATTGACTTCATGTAGGGTTAGATCTTGACCACCAGTGATGTTAAAGACTACGCCTTTCGCCCCTTCGATCGAGGATTCCAGTAACGGCGAGGAAATAGCAGCGATCGCTCCTTCCTTAGCCCGAGATTTTCCGGAACCGATGCCGATGCCCATTAGGGCCGAACCCGCATCGGCCATCACTGCCCGCACATCGGCGAAATCCACATTCACCAGACCGGGGATAGTGATAATATCCGAGATACCCTGTACCCCTTGCCGCAGCACATCATCAGCGACGCGAAAAGCCTCCTGTAGGGGAGTTTCGGCGGGTATTACCTGTAATAACTGGTTATTGGGGATAATAATCAGGGTATCGACCCGACTTTGTAAACCGCCCACCCCTTCATCGGCCTGATTAGTGCGACGACGACCCTCGAAGGTAAAGGGACGGGTCACAACTCCCACGGTCAAACAGCCGATTTCTTTGGCAATTTCGGCCACAATTGGAGCGGCCCCCGTTCCCGTGCCACCGCCCATGCCGGCGGTAATAAAGACTAGATCGGTTCCTTCCAATGCTTGGGCGATTTCATCCCGAGATTCTTCCGCCGCTTTCTGTCCGATGGCCGGATTGCCGCCCGCCCCTAGGCCTCGGGTTAATTTTGTCCCGATTTGTAACCTCTGGGGGGCGGAGGAATGGGCTAGGGCTTGCGCGTCGGTGTTAATTGCCCAAAATTCGATTCCGGTCACGCCACTGGCGATCATGCGGTTAACGGCGTTACAGCCCCCACCGCCGACCCCGATCACCTTGATCTTGGCGACATTGCTCGGCACGATGCGATTACTACGACTTTCTTCTCGGGGTGTCATCTGTGATTCATGGGGACGAGTAAATAATACTCCAGCATTATTCTGAGAGTAATGATTATCTTCGCTCATAGCTGAACTGGCATAATCGTTACTGTTCAGATTGGGATAGGTGGAAACAATTTCATTAATCGATGTCATTGGAATTGGAACACTATTAGTACAAGATTCTGTTATTGGTTTGATGAATCAGAGATGCAATGTTAACACTATCACTAATATTATGTCGGTTCCAGTATCTACATTATCAGTTTCTTGTTCATAAAATCATAATTTGGTTTTTTTGGCAATACATAAGGGGAATAATTGCAGTTATTTACTGATCAATTCCAGTTAATCCCTGCCAGTTGCCGTTACTTTGGCAACCCTAGGGGCTGGCTGCGGTTTTAATTGTACAGTGGGAGCATCGGGATTGCTCAGGTCAATGTAGATAATTCGCGCTAGAGGTATCTTGGATGACAATTGCCGTGATTGTACGAGAGCGGTTAATTTTTCCGGCAATCTATCTTTATAAAAACCTAAATAGACCTGTCCCAGTTCAGTTTTTAGTACAAGATTACTAGGATTGCGCCAATCGATGGCGGTAACTTTAATCGATAAGTTATCAATTAAGGGATAAATTTTTTGCCACTGTTGTTGATATTGTCGGTCGTAACCAAGCACTTCTAGGCTAGGTAATTGGCTTTTGGGTAGAGTTCGACCATAATAGTTTTGAGGAATTATCGTTCCGGTGGCATCTAAAAAACCTTGCTGTTGATGAGAACGCCAACGGGCAACAGGTTTTCTTTCTTGAATAGAAACAATCACTTTCGGGGGTAATAATTGCCGCTCGATCTTAACGTCGGCAATAGCGGGAATAGCCGCTAGTTTTGCTCGCAATTGATGGGTGGGTAATTCCCAGATAGATAGAGGATAGCTTAATTTTAGCCAAGCACGAATCGACTCGGACGACATTAATTCCGTGCCTTCGATTTCCACCTGTCCGGCCTTGGTAATTGTCCAATAGGGTGAAGTCATCCCCCAAGCTAATCCCGTCGCTAAACCACTAACCACCAGAAAGCGACCTAGAGCTTGCCACACCTTTGATCGCCTTTGGTGGCGCAGGTTTTGTCGTTTTTGTTCCAGGGAGAGGGAAGAAGGGATTTGATCGCTCATAGGGAAAATCCGGGACAGTTTTGCTGTTATCTTAGGTCGCGAGGTGGGCTGCTGGCAACTTGATCGCCACTCAAATAACCAGTTTGACAAAGAAAGAGATAATAAATGTTATAACAGTAGTAGTCTACAGGCGTTCTTTTGTCTGTCTCCAGTAAACCTAAACGCTCCTTTTTGCCAAGATATTTCGACGGTCAGCCAGAAAGAGCATTTCGGCAAGAACAGCCTAATTTATCTGAAAATTACCTATGGTTATCAACAAACGCGGACTTGTTCTCGGTGCTACAGCAGTGGTCCTGTCTACCGTCGCCGTCACGGGGGCGGGATTCCGTCTCTCCCAAAGTCAAGCTTTTTTTCAGGAAAGTCCCAAGGAAACCGTTGATGAGGTTTGGCAGATCATCAACCGCACTTATTTAGATGGCACTTTTAATCAATCGGATTGGAACGCCATCCGCAATCAGTATTTAAATCGTTCCTACAAAAATCAAGAGGAAGCATACACCGCTATCCGTGAGATGTTGAAAACTCTCAATGATCCCTATACCCGTTTTATGGATCCCAAAGAGTTTAACAATATGAAGATCGATACATCGGGAGAATTGACTGGGGTAGGGATTCAACTGACCAAAGATGAGAAAACCAAGCAGTTAGTCGTGGTTTCACCCATTGAAGATACTCCCGCTTCTAAAGCTGGTGTGCTGCCTAAAGATGTGATTATCGCTATCGATGGTAAATCTACCGAAGGCATGGAATTGGAGCAAGCGGTGAGCATGATCCGCGGCAAAGTGGGGACAAGCGTTAAGATCACGATTCAACGGGGTGAGGAGAAGAAAGAATTGACTCTTACCCGGGCCAAAATTGAAATTCACCCAGTGCGGGCCCGCACGGAAAACACCCCGATCGGTAAAATTGGTTATATCCGTCTCAATCAATTTAGCGCCCAAGCTAGTGGCGATATGAGTCAAGCGATTCGCGAATTGGAATCTGAAGAGGTGAAGGGTTATATTCTCGATCTGCGTTCTAACCCCGGCGGTTTACTTTACGCCAGCATCGAAATCGCTCGGATGTGGATACCCGATGGTTTAATTGTCTCTACGGTCGATCGCAAAGGGGTGACGGAACGTCAACGGGCTAACAATCAAGCTTTGACTAATAAACCGCTAGTTGTCCTCGTCGATGGTGGTTCCGCCAGTGCCAGTGAAATTCTCTCCGGAGCTTTACAGGATCATGATCGGGCGGTTATTGTCGGTACGAAAACCTTTGGTAAGGGATTAGTGCAATCGGTACGCAGTCTTAGTGACGGTTCCGGATTAGCGGTGACAATTGCCAAGTATCTCACCCCCGACGGACGGGACATCAATAAAGATGGTATTCATCCGGATGTGGAGTCGGAACTGAGCGAGGAAGATCGCAAAAATCTTCAACAGGAACGGGATCAGGTGGGAACCTTCCAGGATCCTCAATTCAAGAAGGGTTTTGAAATCCTAGAAAAAGAAATCGCGGAAGGCAAAAAAACGCCCACCAATACCGCTAAACAATAGGTTGACATTTGCCCGCTCGAATTAAACCCACCCGACGGGCGATCGCTTCTCCCCGCTCGGCAAAAGGACCCCAGTATTGACCATTGACTGGGGTTTTTCCGTTTTCTAGGGCTATAATCTGACAAGTTCCCGTATTTTCCTGGACAATGTACCAGTTTTGTGCGCTATTATCCATAGATTTTTCTCCTTATACCCCAAACCCTAGGGTTGATTCATAGTAGGGTTGATTCATGAATCAACCCTACCCCAAACCCCAAACCCCAAACCCCAAACCCCAAACCCCAAACCCCAAACCCCACACCCCACACCCCAAA
>NZ_JAJTDH010000064.1:0-17659 GCF_021300285.1 Microcystis sp. 49638_E5
AGGAGCGGCGATAAAGGCGATGATGAAGCAGGTGGTGGCGGTGAGCAGGGTGGGGATCATGATCACACCGAACCAGCCGACATAAAGACGGTTGTTGGTGCTGGTGATCCACTGGCAGAACTGCTCCCACAGGGAAGCGCTTTCGCGCTGTTGTAGAGTTGTAGTCATGGTTGGATAATTTCTGTATGTATTTGGTTGTCAAGGTTCGTTGTTTGACATGAGTTAATACTATCGGCTTTTTATAGTTATGTAAAGGGGTTTTAAGAAATGTTTTTTTATCAATGTCATAACTTCTACTTATATAATTGATGTTCAGGTAAACTAGAAGCAGACAAATTCTGCAAAAATAAGCGATGATACCCGAAATTACTGCAAAACTATTGGAAGCGAAGAAGGAAAAAGGCCTGAGTTTCGCTGACCTAGAAGCGATTCTAGGACGAGATGAGGTGTGGATTGCCGCTGTTTTTTACCGGCAAGCGAGCGCCTCCCCAGAGGAAGCGACGAAAATTGTGGCAGCTTTGGGATTGGGAACCGAAATCATCCCCTCCTTAACCGAGTATCCTGTCAAGGGATTAGGTCCGGTTGTCCCCACCGATCCCCTGATTTATCGTTTCTATGAGATCATGCAGGTGTATGGAATGCCCCTAAAATCGGTAATTCATGAAAAATTCGGCGATGGTATTATGAGTGCGATCGATTTTACCCTCGACGTGGATAAGGAGGAAGACCCTAAAGGCGATCGCGTTAAAATTACTATGTCGGGTAAGTTTTTACCCTATAAGAAGTGGTGAGTCCGGCCAAAGTCAACGGTAAGGAATTTCTATTCCTTGCCGCTCTTGCTATTTTTCTTAACAAAACTTAACAATTGACGGCAAAATTTTGCTTGCTTTTTTTGGCAGATTTTGGGACAATATTTTTAAAAGAGTTTACTAATAATGGAAATATAACCACTTAATAATAAACGCAACAGTCCCATTGTAAGAAAATAATAACCCAAGCCGCCGCAAAAGTCAAGGGATCTCTCCTAATTATGCTGTGAAACTTCTAATTCCTTGAGCGGTGAGGGTTTGGGGAGACTTTTCAGTGATCAGCTTCTGAAGGCAAAAGGCAACAGACAACAGGCAAAAGAAAGAGTCTGACAATTCTCCTGCCTAAAAAGAAGGTTAGAAACTAAGCACATCAAAGCTTTTAGCTTAACCAATTAGGTTTTAGATTCGGTCGAGTAAACAGTAAACAGTATATTTTGAGCCAGAAATACAATCACAAACTCCTCATGAATAGGTTGATGGAAAAATTATTGCTATGATAGTAGGAACACCGACTAATAATCGCATTATTGCTAATTTATTAGTGGCTTTATATACCGCGCTCACAAATCAATGTTATGCCGTTTTTGTCACTGTTCAGCGTTTATGGATACCTGAGCGGCGAATGGCCACTTATCCTGATATTATGGTAATGTCTGAACCTCTGACTTATCAAGAAAGACGCACAGATACTTTTAATTATGATCAAGAAGATAAATTTACTGCTTATCGAACCATTCCAACTTTTCAGGAATATTTATTAATTTCTCAGGAAAAATGTTATATTGAACAGTTTCAAAAAGAAGGCGATTGCGGGTTTTTAAAAGCTTATAAAAATCTTCCTATAATAACTTTAAAATATTTGCGGGTTGAGGTAGAGATAGCAGATATTTATAATAATGTAATCTTCGACAATAGTTAAAATCTATAAGATTTTAATCACAAAAACTAATAAATTTGCTACGTCATTAGCTTTTAAGCCAACATCTTGATAAGGTTCAGCAACCCATTTATTTCTAATATCTTCTTTGCTCATACCTTGAGCAATTAAATCGACAAAATGAACTTCTGATTCATCAAAACGGAGGGCTATTGTTTGGTAATTTTTTTGTTGGTTACTACAGGTTAAAATAAGACGATCAAGACGAATTGTGTAAGTATCCATAAAACCATCTTTATCTTGATCATTTCTAAAGTTTTCAAAAGAAACATATCCCATGTTTAAACCTGGACTCAAAAAAGTTGATAAATTAGTGTCATAATTCTTCAGCTTATGAACTCTTTGACTTTCACTAAGTAAAATGACATCTTCTCTAAAATCATTAAAGTAAATTAAATTTTTTCCATGTTCGAGTGTATCATTATTAATAATCATTATGACAAAAGTAGCAGTATTTCCTCTGAGAAAATGCTGATAACTCTTTTGCAAAAGTTTATTTTTTTCATCCTCCGCAAGATTTTCTAAGGCTACTTTATAGGCTACAGTAGCATCAATAACATCTTTGTTTAAAGGGATCATAATAATTTTAGATGTTAAATTGCTATTGAACCATCCGCAATTGACATCGGCTTCTCTATATTTTAAATTAGCCTCTAAAGCAACCTCTAACGCATCACGCATTTGAGCAATTTTTGATTCCTGCTGTTGCTTATCGTAAAAAGCTTGATCACAGGACGTTAAAGATAACATTAGACTTAGGATAATTGACAACTTGGCAATTTTTATCATTTCATTGTCCTCTATTTAGTAAATTTTATAAGGTCGAAAAATCAGCAAAATCTACTCCTCTATAGATTTAATGTACATCTATAGCGTTTCCTGTTCACAAGAGGTACATTCTCAATCCTGAAAAGCTTAATCAACAAAGGTTAAAGTGTGCCTCGCAGATGCGAGAACCGCTATAACTTAAATAATCAGCCAACAGTAGTACAAAAATGTTATTGCTGATATACTAGAATCTGTACTATCACACATTTTCTTTAGATTGGCTAAATAAAGCCTTGAAACTGCTTAATTACTTAGGATACATCGTAGTCTTGAGTTTAGTCAGTCGGAAAAGTCGGAACTTACAGCCAAACAATTGATCTGAAATATCGGAAATATCAGCTAAAATAAGTAAAAAACTTACCTAATCTATAGTCCATGTTTCAAGCTAATCTATCTAATACGGTGTTAAATCTCTTAGATGAGTTGGTTTTTGCCAAAACAGATCAACATCTAGACTATCTTCAAAAAACTATCTTGCAAGGGACCTTAGAAGGTTACAAATACTCAGAAGTTGCCAAAGAATCTCATCTTAGTGAAGGTCATATTCGAGATAGTGCTTCAGAATTATGGAAAATTTTGTCAGAAGTTTTAGGGGAAGATATTACTAAATCAAATATTAGAGCAGTTTTAAAGAAATCTCAGTTCTATAATCATATTTCATCAGGTAGAGATTTTGTTTCTCTTAATAATGTCAATCTCTGTACTTCTAATCTATCTGCGTCTAATGGCAATAACCACCAATCTCAACCTGACAATAATCGTACCTATTTAGATTTAGGTCATATTCCTGAAATAACTCAATTTTATGGGAGAGTTGCCGAATTAAATAATCTAGAAACTTGGATAGTTGCGGAGAAATACCGTTTGGTTACTGTGTTAGGTTTAAAAGGAATTGGTAAAACCACCCTTTCTTTGAAACTGGTTGATAAAATCAAAAATAGTTTTAATTATGTTATTCGCAGAAGTTTGTATTTTTGTCCAAAATTAGATGAACTTTTAAGTGAAATTTTACCCTCTATCAATCCTCAATTAAAGCTCTCTCAAAGTCTTGACAAGAAATTAAATTTATTCTTAGAGTTAATAAAAAGCCATCGCTGTTTGATTATTTTTGATGATTTACAAAGTCTATTTGACTCTAAAAAACTAGCAGGTAATTATCAAAAAGATTACCAAGATTATCAACTATTGTTTGAAAGCATTGCTGAAGTCAATCATCAAAGCTGTTTACTGTTGTTGAGTCAAGAAAAACCTATTGATACGACTTTTTATGGACAGAAAAATAAATTCATTAAAACATTAATCGTAGAAGGTTTAGAAGAAGATGCAATAGAAATTTTGCGCCATCATAATCTATTAAATGAAGACAGTTGGGAAACCCTAATTAAACGTTATCAAGGTCATCCTCTTTGGTTAGAATTAGTTGCCAGTTTTATTCAAGAGATGTTTTTGGGTAAGGTTGCTGACTTTTTAGAACTTAAATACCCGATTGCCGAAGAAACTTTAGAGCAGACTTTATTAAGTATTTTACAAAGTTTAACAGAATCAGAGAAACTAATGCTAACAGAATTAGCAAATTTCAATCAACCTATTTCCATTAAAGAAATGATGGATCAAACCTCTCTAGATTATACAGATTCTTTGAAAGCAATTCAATCTCTAATCAGACGAATAATAGTGGCAAAAGATGAGAACGCTCTATTATGTTTAAATCCTGTTTTTAAAGCTTATGTAATTAATCATCAAATCTAGATATGAGTCGAAAGCAAGAGAAATTTTAGCTAATTTTATCGCAATCATAATAGTTTACGAAATTCTACGACGGTCAAATAGTTACACCTGCATTTTAATTTCAGGAATTTCCCCATCTTGCCAGCGTTTTTCCAAGGCTGCAAGATACTCATTGCATCTTGTATATTAATTAATGCCTCTTCCTCAGTGTCTCCCTCAGACCAACAACCAGGGAGTGCAGGAACGCCAACAGTAATTCCTTCTTCAGAACGATAAAGGACAATTTTGTATTTCATCACAATAGCGATCACAATTTATCTATAAAGCCGTGATATCATCCAATCAACAAACGACTTTAATGTCTTGAGTATCCCATCAGGCCAGTGTTCTCTTTCTGGTATTGAATCTTCACTATCACCACACTGTTGAACAAGTTTAGCGCCTGTCTCTCTCCCTTGTTGAGATACATATAAATCTCGTCTATCTACAGCTTCTATAATTTTATCTTTATCTGATTTTGGTAAATCTTTCCAACCAGATTCACAATAAGAATCTGGATGTGTTTCATAGGCAAACTTACGAAACTCATCAGATTGAAGCTCTAATTTTGCAAATAATTCAGGATCGGCTTTTAACTTATTTTCCATTTTCTGCTGTAAAGATTTCCCGACATTTTTTAGAAATTCTTGCCCTTTTTTAGTCAAATTAGGATAAGTTTCATTCATAAATCTAGTCAAGTATTTATGTCCAAACTCTAAGTAATAATCTGGTGGTTGCTGGCCAGGATTTCTTTTCATAAAATCGTCGTAGCGAAATTGATAGTAATCTATATTCCCCAATGAGTCTGGTGGATAAGGAGTAGGAATAATAGAACCATAATCAGCGCAATTTGTTGAACTTTTTTCTTCAAAAATATCAATACAGTCAGGCATGACCCATCCTTGTAGTTTAGTATCTTGATCAAATACCAAATACCAAAGATGATCTGCTTCATCTCTAACCCAAGCAAACTTTAAAGAAGGTGGAATCCGAACAACGTCAATATAAGTACCTGATTTCAAACAATGAATAATCTTGGCATTTATTGATGGTTGCATTCGGAAATTAACACAACTACTACCTCTTACTTTATGAGAAGAAGTTTCACCATCAAATTTTTGAGCTAAAACTGGCAAAATTATATTTACGTTAAGAGAAGCTGTTAATAATCCTAACATAATATTGAGATTTAAAATAGATATTTTAATCATAATATAACTCTCCGATTCAAAAATTTAAATTTTCAGGTTTTCCATAAATTGACAGGATTATCAACTAGAAACAGAGTAACCATTCAGGGATAGTATCATCTACTGCCAATTCCCAAGCTTCCTATGGAGAAATTAAATCTCCAGTGATCTTCCAAATTCCGCTCTACTCTCTGATGAATGGCTATTCGCTCACCGATGAGTAGGGATTCCCTGTTTTTTTAGATTACCTAAATCAAGCCTTGAAATTGCTTGATAACTTAGGATACATCACAGTCTTGAGTTTAGTCAGTCGGAAAAGTCGGAACTTACAGCCAAACAATTGATCTGAAATATCGGAAATGTCAGCTAAAATAAGTAAAAAATTTACCCTGACAGGGGTACATAAAAGGCTATAACCTAGACAGGACAAGCTTTTTTGCAATGGAATCTGTAAAATTCGGAGGATGAAAGAATAGCAACAATAGTACCAGTATCAATCAAAATAGGACTCACTTACCCAATCCCTCCAAGTAATCTTTATTGGTACTCAAGTCGGATGGCAAATCCTCAGTCACTCCAATAATTACCAAGTTGCGAGCTAAGTCATAGGAACTTTCTTGGGAATTGGCTATTTGAAAATAAACTTGTAGTGCTTCTCTGACTATCTCAGATTCAGTCTTATTCCGTCTGCGGGAAAGACGACTTAAGATGGATTGTTCTTATTCGTCAAGACGGATGGTGATTCGTAAAGATTTCATCTCTGATATTATCTCATTTTTGTTTAACTATTTTAGACGAGAATCAGGAGTACCAAATATTAGAAAAGCGCCTGGGAGTCTGGCCGTGTTTGGGAGTATCCCATTTATGCAAAGCACAATTTTGTATTTCATCATAAGTTCCTTCTAGATAGCACTTCATTAAGAAGTGGTGAGTACGGCCAAAGTCAACGGTAAGGGATTTCTATTCCTTGCCGCTCTTGCTATTTTTCTTAACAAAACTTAACAATTGACGGCGAAATTTTCCTTGCTTTTGTCGTGAGATTTTGGGATAATATTTTTAAAAGACTTTATTCATAATGGGAATCCAAGCACTTCATAATAGACACAACCATCCGATTATAAAATAATCATAACCCAAGCCGCCGCCAAAGTCAAGGGATCACTCCTAATTAGGGTCTGCTGAAAAAGTTTTTCGTGGGGACAGGGTGTGGGGAATTATCAATTGGGGAGTGGGAAGACAGTAAACTGATAACTGATAACTGATAACTGATTAACCTAAATCTCGGTCTTTAGTGACGGTAATTTCCTTAGATAAATGTCGATACCAAGTAAAATAGAGACCGATAGAAAGCAAAAGAAAAACCAAAGCCAAAATCTTCAAACTTTGCCACTGCTTGATGATTAAAACAATCCCCATCATAAAGAGGACTAATTGCCAAGGAACGGTGAGAAAAGCGGCGATGATATCCCGTTGATTTTCCGCTTTAATTTTTGCCTGTAGGTTAGGTTTAACACTGTGACGTACTTCTCCCCAAAAGCCAAAAGGTCGGGTAATATTATAGAAATTTTCCATAACTAAACTATCGGTGGGAGGAGTTAACAAAGTAGCGATAATACAGCCAGCTAAAGCGAACAAACTCGGCACAAGAAAGAGAATATATTCCTGATATTGACTGTGACGAAAGAAAGGTAAAATTATCACTTGTGAGGCAATAGCCGCAATCATTCCCGCTAAAGTTCCCACGGCAAAACCATAACCATTAAAGCGCCACCAATACCAACGTAATAGGAGAGGAACTGCTAATCCCACCCCTAATCCCGTGGTTAACCAACCCCAAATATCATTGACATTTTGGATATTAAAACTCAAAACTAGGCCAATTACTACCACAAAAACCGAGGCCAAACGACCTTGAAAAACTAACTCCTGTTCTCCCGCATTCGGTTTCAAAAAAGCTTGATAGATATCTTTGACCCAATAGGCAGCACTAGCGTTAATAACTGCGTTAAAAGTGGACATAGCTGCCGCTAAAAAAGCAGCAATTAATAACCCTTTCATCCCCACGGGAACGTATTGAGTAATCACCGTGGCCAGAATTCTTTCCGGATCTGTAATCGTGCCTTTAGTTAAACCGTAGTGAATGCCTAAAACCGCAAAAGCTGTGACTAGAGGCCAACGGAAAGAAAGCAGAATAATCCAGAATAAAGATAATAAACCGGCATCTCGATCGCTTTTGGCCGCTAGGTATCGTTGTAACATATAACCACCGCTGCCGCTGCAACCTTCGATGATGGTTTTAACTAAATAAAAGAAAATCACCCCACCAAACAAATTAAAGATGGCATAATCTCCGGGTAAATCCAAAGTCATCGAAGGAAAAATACTAGCCCAGTCGCTTAAATTCCAGGTTTTTGGCTCCGCTGCCCCCGGAATTGCTACCGTGAAACTATCAGGAAGATTGACAGTAAAAAAAGCCACTGTCGATACATAAATTACCGCCACAAAAATCAGAAATCCTTGAAATAAATCGGTAATTACTCCACCATAAAAACCACTGGCCACCGTATAAATCAAGGTTAGAAGAATTAATATCACCGAAGCAAGACGATCATCCATGCCCAAAAACTGCCCTAAAAATTTCCCCCCCGCAACGGAGAAATAACTCATCGCACCGATAGAGAATAAGAGAGTGGCGACGGCGCTAATAATTCGGGCAAAATTCCCCTGTTTTCCTGGTCCAAAGCGAAATTTCATCCATTCCGCCATGGTCATAACTTGGGCGCGGCGATTCCATTTGCCCATAAAAGCCATGAGAAAGGCCATAATTAGGACAACACCGCCCCGGATTTCGATAAATAGTCCTTTAGGACCGACCGCGTAAATTAGGGCAGAAATGACCATAGTTCCCGCTAAATCGGTGTTAGCCGCCATTCCCGACACCCCTAACATCCACCAGGGCAAATTGCGATTACCTAAAAAGTAGGATTCTAGACCTTGAGAAGCTTTTTTCTCGGCTATAATCCCGATTATTAGGGTTGCTGCCAGATACAGCAGCACAATTACATAATCAATTAACTGCATAGTTTCAGATCAATTTAACTTTCGATCGTTATAGCATCAATTGACTACGATTTCTGGCTAACGGTTTCTTTTTCTAAGATTTGCACCCGTTGCTCTAGCTTTTTTAAATCTTCCTTTAATTCAATTACTAAAGTAGCTAAACGCTGGAACAGTGGGTCACTTTCCCCGACTACTTCCCCATTTACTATACCCGTTCCCGATCGCCGTTGGGGAATCGGAGCGGCATTTTCCCCGCGGATGGATATTCCTCGGACCTGACTTTCAAGACGCTCGACTCGATTGCGGAGACTAATTAACTCCGATCTTACCGCCGTATCCGATTGTGCTTTGCTGGCATTAACAAAACTCAGTATTAGCAAAAGGGAGATAATCAGCGTTAAAAAGCCATAAAAAGATATTTTAGCTAATTTCATCGATTTTAACCCCTATCTATCTTACCCAACTTAATGTTAAGAAACGTGGCTAAATCTAAAGCTTAATTGCAATTCCGCCCCCGGGTGATTAGTGGCTCAAAAGAGGATGATAAGGTAAAAAACACGATTTTGTCGAAATTTGGCCTTATCTCTATGTATAAAAACTCGGATAAAGATTTTCTCGGAGCGGCAATCACAGCCGGTTTAGGTGCGGGAATCGTCACTTCTTTTGCTGTCAATCAAGGACAAGACATCGGTACAGCTTTAGGAATTACCGCTTTAGCGGCTCTTTGCGGTGTCATCTGCCGTCATTTTGACCTAATGTGATGCAATCTTCCTCACACCTCCAATTCTGCCGAAAAATCCCGTTTTTTCTCGTATTGATAGGGACCGAGCAGAGCGCCCCAAATTCCCTTACCGGTGCCGGGATCTAGGCCTTTATCGTAGGTTTTTAGGCTATCACTCGTCACCTCGAAACCTAAAGCCACCTGATAGGTTGTCCCCTCATAGGTAAATTTACAGCGCTGTTCCGGTTGCGGTTGGGCGATAAACTGGTATTGATTATCAGCGAGAGTATGGACTTTGACCGCTAAAGTGCAAGTAGGCAGGAAAGTTAGGTCTTCTAAGCTAATTTTTCGCAAAATATCGGGATTTTTGCCCGCACCTTGCACGGATTTCAGGTCATTAAACATATAATGCCTAACCTCTAACCCTCCCGATTCCGAGTGCGTTAATCGCCACAGTCGCGGTCGGTAGGGTTGGTCTAAATTGATTATACTGGCCTGTTCGGCAAAAAGAGCGATGCTGTCTTCCCGAAATAAAGGCAGCGGACGCAACCATAAACGCAGGTGAACATACCACACCGGTTCTGCTTGCGCTTGCCGTTGATTTTCAAATTCACCCGCGAGATACCGACCGAAAGTGATTAATTCAGGGGTCATAGCTCAAAAAATTCTCCGTATTGCCTCAAAATTAATCCTAACACCCATAGAACTCACTTTTTTGACAAAAATGACCTTCAGGTTACTGGGGCCCGCTTAAACCCAGCTATTCCCCCTTTAGTGTACCAATATTCCCAGCGACCGCCAGCAGCACTAGACCAATCCTTGAGGTCAAATTCACCGCTGCCGGAGGGAGTTCCTGCGATGCGGTAGACTTTCACCGCTTGACCGTTATTATTCCAGATTAAAGGCCGATCCGGCTCCATCTGTTCGGGTAGAGTCCCGTTAGTTTGCAGAAAATAGGCATCTTGTCCCTTATCGGTGCCGTTGCCGTAGACTTTGGCGATACCATGCTCATCGATCGCCAGAAAAGCTCCTTCTTCTAAACCGATAGCGTAGGCAGGTAGTTGATTGTGATTATCGTGTACATTGCGGGCTAAAAAACCAAAAAGGCGACCATATCTTGTTTCGGGATGATCTTGATTGAGTCGATCCAAATGGGTATCTGTCACCACTTTTTTGAGAAAAGGAACCCGAATAAAATCACTCCGATAGAAGTCTTTAGTGTTGAAGTGAAAGGGATTATTTAATATTTCCGAACTCAGTACCCCTTCGTGAGTGGGCGCATAGTAAAAATCACCCAGAATAGCCATTCCTGCGCTGGTTCCCGCCACGGGGACTTTTTTGTCATTGATCAGATAATTGATCGCTGTTTCCACCTTTGTGCTTTCCCACAAATCCTCGTACTGATTTTGATCACCACCGGCAAAAAAAAGAATATCGGCATTACGAATATATTCGATAACATCAGGATGATTTGCCCCTTCACGACTATCAATTGATAGTTCCGCCGCCGAGCCGATCAGGGAGGGATAATTGTCGCAAATCCAATCGGCTTGACTGCCAAGATCGCCAAAGCGCAACACTAAGTAATTACCGCCTTTAGCTCGATTTAATAACCATGTGGTCGCTTGATCTTCTCCTAATTTACCTCCTTCCGCTCCCCCGATTAATAAAATACCCGATCGATGTTTTACAGACTGAAAATTGGCTTTTCCACAACGACAAGAATAATGGAAATCTCGATTATGATTGTCGAACATAGTCTTATACCCTCGCCCCTGAGCTTACTGCTTCTATCCTAGCTTCAACTAGGACAAAATCAGAGTTTTCTACCATAAAAGTTAACAACAAAGCCGATCTATAGCTGAAATCGGTAGCGGCAAAACTCCCTAGTTTACATTCTGTTAAAAATCGTCCTATAATAATTCAAGGCTAGAAACTGGCAATTATTACTGTTGAAGTTGGAAATCGGCGGGCGATATGTTAAATAGACGTTCTTTTTTGCAAGGATTAGGTACAATCGCCTTAGCGGGGGGTTTAAGTGGCTGCGCTTCCAGAAGCGGCGATCCGAGTATTTTTCTACTCTCCGGTTCGATTCCGCCGCGATTACTAACAGATTTTCAGAAAACTATTGCCGAAAAAAAAGTCAATTTTCAGTCGGAAAGGCAGCTGAAAGAGCTGTTAAAATTGTTGGAAAAATGGTTAAAAAATCAGGATCAACCAGCCTCACAATTTCCGATTCCTATCCCTTTTAGGGAACAAAACCCAGCGATGGGTAATTTAGTCACCCTAGGGGATGCTTGGCTAGGAAAAGCGATTAGCAACGGCTTAATTCAACCCCTAGATACTTCTCAACTCTCTAATTGGTCAAAACTGCCCCCCCGTTGGCAAGAAAACATGACTCGCAATGGCCAAGGACAACTGCAAACAGAGGGAAAAGTCTGGGGTGCGCCCTACCGTTGGGGAATGACAGTAATTGCCTATAATGAGGAAAAATTCGCTCAATTTGACTGGCGACCACAGGATTGGTCTGATTTATGGCGACCGGAATTAACCGGTAAAATTGCCCTAATTGATAATCGTCGCGAAGTCATCGGTTTAACCCTAAAAAAATTGGGTTATTCTTATAATTCTAGTGATTTAAAGCAAGTTATGGGACTAAAAGACCAGCTATTCGCTTTACAAAAACAGGTAAAATTTTATAGTTCTCAACATTATTTACAACCCCTGATACTCGGTGATGTCTGGGTGTCTGTGGGTTGGTCTAATGATATTTTACCAGTGAGCAATCGCTATAATAAAATTAAAGTTGTTGTCCCCAAATCTGGTACTTCTCTCTGGTCGGATGTGTGGGTAAAACCAGTTTTAACTACTCCTAATTCTCTTGTCCAGCAATGGATTGATTTTTGTTGGCAACCAGAATCCGCCACTAAAATTTCTTTATTTACCTCTGGATTATCACCCCTAATTCTCACTGAAAATCCCGACCAAATTTCCCCAGATATTAGAAATAATCCTTTACTTGTCAATCCAGAAGCAGTCAAAAAAAGCGATTTTCTCAACCCTTTATCGCCAGCAACCGAGCAAGAATACGAGCAATTATGGCAAGCAATGCGACAGTTAGTATAGTCAGGAGATACTAGACAAAATTCTGCGGCTTGTCTCTTTGTGTCCTCTGTGCCTCTGTAGTTTAAAAAATGCTTATTGCCTGATCTCGAAATCAGACCAAAAAGGAATAGTTTTAAAGCAACAGGAGATACTAGGCAAAATTCTGTGAGTCGGAAACTTAACACTGATAACTCATAAATTATACTTTCCTGAAAACCATTTGTATATAAGGCATAAAATGCTCGCATTAAATACAAGACTAAGAAATTCAGAATATCTGTTTGCTTGTAAATTTGATGATGATCCTCCGAGCATTGCTTGTATATGGTTATTAACTTCTGGAGCAATTAAAGTTATATAAGCGGCGACAACAAGGATAAATCCTAACAGATAGCGATTAGACTGATTCATCAATATTGAGGTAAAAACTACATTTACCTAACTGATAACTGATAACTGATAACTGATAACTGATTAAGCGGCTTGACTTTGGGTTTCTTGCGCGAGAAAAGTAAGGATAGAAGCTTTCTCAATTAGCCCCAAAACCGTGCCGTTTTCTTCCACCACTGTCACTTGAGATAAATTTTCTCCTTCCAAAATTTTCACCACATCTAGGAGGGAAGTATTAGACAAAACCAGTTTGAGACTTTCGCTAGTTTGTAATAACCGGCCGATATTTACCTGGGTCCATTGGGAAGTGGGAATCGTTTTCAGATCCTCTACATTAATCACTCCTAATAGTTTACCTTCGCTATCGGTAACTAGGAATTTAGACCATTGTTGTTTACCGATAACATAATTATTAGCAAACTCGCGCAGGGTTAAATTAATCGGAACTACAGGACTATTAGGAGAGATAACATCTTTAGCGGTGTAGCGACTTAGGAAATCTTGAACCTTAGCTGATTGAGCGGAAAAGCCAGCGTTTTGTAGGAGGAAAATGCCAATTAATAGCGTCCAAAAACTGCCAAATTGACTGATTCCGAGAATTGATAGCGCACCGATGACAATCGCTAACCAACCAAAAAATTGACCGAAACGACTAGCGAATAAAACCCCTTTATTGGGATTACCCGTTACTTGCCAAACGATGGCTTTAAGGATATTACCACCATCTAAAGGTAAACCAGGGATCAGGTTAAATAACCCCAGGGCGAGGTTGATATAGGCAAGCAGAGAAAGAATCGCCGCCATGGGCGCATTTAAGCTAATATTGGAACCAATAATTAGGAAGATACCAAAGAGCAGTAAACTAACTAAAGGGCCAGCAATTGCTACTAGAAAAGCTTCTAGGGGAGTTTTCGATTCTCTGCCGAGAGTTGCCAAACCACCGAATAAAAAGAGGGTAATTGATTTGACTTCAATACCTTGGGCGATGGCAACAAAACTATGACCTAATTCGTGGGCAACCACGGAGGCAAATAGGAGAATAGCGGCAAAAAATCCTAAGAGCCAGGGCATGATTCCCGTTAACTGGGGAAACTGACTTAAATCTCCCCCATAGGTTAAGGTAATTAACCCCAGAACGAAGAACCAAGAAGGATTAATATAAAAGGGAATTCCAAAGAGATTCCCGACTCTAATGTTGCCATTCATTTTGTATCTTCTCCAATTATTGGGGACTAACGCCAAGAAGATTAGGTTATCAATTACGCCATTCACTTCTGTTAACAATTGTAACAAAAATGAAAATCTCCCCGGCATTCCTTCAGGGAGTAAAAACCGTCATCCCTGTGGTTCGGTTATTTTCGTAGGAGAATTAAATCAATGATTAATTATTTACGCGGACAAGCGATCGAGGTGATCAAAACCCCTAATAACCGACTAATCTTGATTTTAGACGTAAACCAGATCGGTTACGAAATCCAAATTCCCTCGCGATTAGCCCTAGACATCGGCAACGATAACAATGATAGTTGTCGGATTTTTACTCACCTACTCCTTCGCGAGGAGCAGCCTTTATTATACGGTTTCGGCACCGCCCCAGAGCGAGATCTGTTTCGTCAACTGCTTTCCGTCAATGGAGTTGGGGCGCAATTAGCCCTAGCTTTAATCGATACCTTGGGGATTGAGGAACTTGTGGTGGCGATAGTGACAGGAAATACCAAAATTTTGAGCAAAACCCCCGGAGTCGGCTTAAAAACAGCAGAAAGAATCGCTTTGGAGTTAAAAACTAAATTGGCAGCATGGCGACAACTAAGAGAAGCGACGACGACAACCACGGCAATACTACCGGCAGCGGAAATCCTCGAAGATGTGCAGATGACCCTTTTAGCTTTAGGATACAGCCGAGAGGAAATCGATCGAGCTATCGCAGTCCTCAGTCAAGATGCTTTATTTAGTAAAAATACTCAGCCAGAAGACTGGATTAAAGGGGCAATTAATTGGCTAGGGTGAATCAGTCGTCAGGAGTCACGAGACAGGAGACAGCCTTTTCAGTTATCAGTTATCAGTGATCAGTTATCAGATGCGAGTTTTCAGTTCACTAGACATCTCCAAAAATTATAACCCAATCACAGCTTGTTTTTGGTTTATGTACTAACTAAGTAGTTCGATGCCCAAAATGTATATCTATCGTTGCTAATTCAATTTCATTGAAAAAATATGAGGCAATTAAAATCATTTTTATTTGGGTAGATTCCTTAACTAGAGAGACTTTTAGCCTTGAGATAATGTTAGATCGAGGTTCACTGATTACTGATTACTGTTTACTGTTCACTGACAAATCGCTCCCCACTTCCCCACTCCCTTCTTCGGGCAAATGTTAAAAAGTATTACGAAAATAGTGAGAAGGTGAACCAGATGCCGCAAAATAGCTGCGTTAGGTCGCTCTAGCTAGGGAAGTCTTGAGACGCTGAGGCGGAAACGAGATAACTTAAGCGTAGTGACCACAACTGCTATAAAATGTCAGATTAAGTTTATTAATCTCACTTAGTTGGGAGGAATCCATCAATGAGTATCGTCACGAAATCGATCGTGAATGCTGATGCTGAAGCTCGTTACCTCAGCCCCGGCGAACTAGACAGAATTAAAGCCTTCGTTGGCAGTGGTGCCGCTCGTTTACGCATCGCTGAAACCCTGACCGGCGCTCGCGAAACCATCGTCAAACAAGCTGGCGATCGCTTATTCCAAAAACGTCCTGACATCGTTTCCCCCGGTGGCAACGCTTACGGCGAAGAAATGACCGCTACCTGTCTGCGTGACATGGACTACTACCTACGTTTAATCACCTACGGAGTAGTCGCTGGTGATGTCACCCCGATTGAAGAAATCGGTTTGGTCGGTGTGCGTGAAATGTACAAATCTTTAGGAACCGACATCGGTGCCGTAGCTCAAAGCGTTCGCGAAATGAAAGAAGTTGCTACCGGTCTTATGTCTTCTGACGATGCTTCTGAAGCTTCTTCCTACTTCGATTACGTGATCGGCTCTATGTCGTAGAATAATTCCTTTGTGAATCGTTCTAGACACACCCCTCGTAAACCTCTTAAGATTAAGCAAAACCCAAGGAAGAACCACCATGCAAGACGCAATTACTTCTGTTATCAACTCTGCTGACGTTCAAGGCAAATACCTTGACGCTTCTGCTCTCGGCAAACTGAAAGGCTACTTCGCCACCGGTGAACTGCGCGTGCGCGCCGCTAGTGTCATTAGCGCCAACGCTGCCGGTATCGTTAAAGAAGCTGTGGCTAAGTCCCTGTTATACTCTGACGTAACCCGTCCCGGTGGTAATATGTACACCACCCGTCGTTACGCCGCTTGTATCCGTGACCTCGACTACTATCTCCGTTATGCTACCTACGCTATGTTAGCTGGAGATCCTTCTATTCTCGACGAGCGCGTTCTCAACGGCCTGAAAGAAACCTACAACTCTTTAGGTGTACCCATCTCCTCCACCGTTCAAGCTATCCAAGCGATGAAAGAAGTCACCGCTAGTTTAGTTGGTGCTGATGCGGGTAAAGAAATGGGGATTTACTTCGACTACATTAGCTCTGGCTTAAGCTAGAAGTAACGAACTCGGACAAAATAGGGTTCGGGAAGCCGAGGATGAGTGCTAGGTCTTTAAAGGCTGAATCTGTCCAAGATAGGTTTTGACGAGCTAGTATTGATCCTTGACTCCCGACCTTTGTTATTTTAGGAAAAAGCCTTCGTTAGTTTAAGCGACAAGTTTTTCAGCGATTAGGAGAAATCAATCCATGCGGATGTTCAAAATCACCGCTTGTGTTCCTAGCCAAAGCCGCATTCGGACACAACGGGAATTACAAAATACCTATTTCACCAAACTCGTTCCCTACGATAATTGGTTTCGTGAGCAACAACGCATCATGAAAATGGGCGGCAAAATTGTCAAAGTGCAGTTAGCTACTGGCAAACCAGGGACTAATACAGGTTTACTGTAATTGGCTGCCACTGGAACTTAAAAAAAGAGGTCTGGAAAGACCTCTTTTTGCTTTAGGGATTTTTTTCAAACTGCAAAGCGGCAGAGTTGAGACAATAGCGTTTTCCCGTCGGGGGTGGACCATCATTAAAAACGTGACCGAGATGAGCATCACAGGTGGCACAAACAATCTCTGTCCGCACCATGAAAAAGCTAACATCTCGTTCGTACTTAATATTAGCATCGTTAGCAGCAGTCCAGAAACTCGGCCAACCAGTACCCGAATCATACTTGCTGTCAGAAGTAAATAACTCCGTACCACAGCAGACACATTTGTAAATACCTTTTTCTTTATTATCGTGATATTTACCCGTAAACGCCCGTTCTGTTCCCTTTTTGCGGGTAACTTGGAACTGTTCGGGAGTTAGCTGGTCCCGCCATTCTGCCTCGGTTTTACGAACTTTTTCTACCATAGTCATCACAACCGCCATTATGATTAAATTTCTCTTTTTAGTCTAACCTGAGTTCGAGATCTGGGTTTTTTTCATAAATATGAAGTATGACCTGATTTGGCATCGGCTTCTGATGACGGACTCCCAAAAAGGAAAAGTTGGTCAGGGAACCCTATAAACTTAGCATAAGCTGAACTTATATCTTCAACAAGTAATACTGAATGTCAAACCCCTTTACAAACCGATACAAAGTCTTTAAGATAAAGACATTATAAATCGTACCTCGATAACTTAATAGGAATCATAAACCAATGACCACCACCTTACAACAGCGCGAGAGCGCTTCCCTGTGGGAGCAGTTCTGCCAGTGGATTACCAGCACCAACAACCGTCTTTATGTCGGCTGGTTCGGTGT
>NZ_JAJTDH010000150.1:0-6597 GCF_021300285.1 Microcystis sp. 49638_E5
AACCTGGACAACATTGCCTGTGGCGGGGTCAATTGTATAAAGGGGACGGTAAATTGTAAACTCATTATTCCAATTGGAGTTGCGGAAGTAGAGGCGGTCTCCTACCCGGGTAAATTGGTCAAGGTATCCGGCATCATCGTTTCTTAAATTAGGTACACTCAGTTGTACTGGTTGGCCAGTTGTGGGGTCAATTTTGTAAAACCGCTCTGTATTAAGACTATTAGTGGCGGTGAAATAGAGTGTGCCGTTAATATCAATTAGATTACGGGGGTTGGAACTTCCCGAACCGGTATTAATATCCAACAGAACAATGTTTCCAGTGGTCGGATCTACACGATAAAGTTCTATTCCGTTGGTTCCATTATTCGCGGTAAAATATACAGTACCACCACCAAAAATTAGATTAGTGGGATCAGAACCGGTACTGCCAGGTCGAATATCGCTGACTAATATTGGTAAATTATTAGCGGGATCAACTTTCCACAGTTCCCGACCCGCAGCGCTGTTGGATGCGGAAAAGTACAAAACGCCGTTAATATTAGTCAAATTTTGCGGAGAAGAACTACTGCTACCCGACACAATATCAATTAAAGCCGGATTGCCGGTGGCGTTATCAATGCGATAAAGTTCTGTCCCGTTGCTGCCATTGTTAGCGGTAAAGTAGAGCTACTTAACCCTAAACGAATATCAATCAGAACTGGATTTCCGGTGGTGTTATCAATGCGATAAAGTTCTGTTCCGTTAGTGCCATTATTGGCCGTGAAATACAGTGTGCCATTGACATCTGTTAGGTTGCTGACGCTGGAAGTATTACTTCCGGGATAAATATCGAGTAGAGAAACAACGCCAGTAGCCGGATTGGCTCGCCACAGTTCGATGCCATTGACATCATCGTTAGCGGTGAAATAGAGGATGTCTCCGATTTTAATAAAGTTGCTGGGACTAGAACCCAAGGTTGTGGCATTAATGTCTTTAACTAAAGCTGTACCTTCTGGGGTGCCATCGGTTTGCCATAACTCTATCCCTTGGCTGTAATTATCAGCAGTGAAGTATAGTTTACCGTTGCTATAGGTTAAATTGCCGGGGTTAGAACCATTACTGCCGACATAAATATCCTTGAGGAACACTGGATTACCTGTTGTCGGCTCAACTTTCCAAAGTTCTCGACCATTAGCACTGTTAGAGGCAGTAAAATAAAGAACACCATTAGCATTGAGCAAGTTTTGGGGAGAAGAACTACTGCTACCCGACACAATATCAATTAAAGCCGGATTGCCGGTGGCGTTATCAATGCGATAAAGTTCTGTCCCGTTGCTGCCATTGTTAGCGGTAAAGTAGAGCGCGATAAAGTTCTGTTCCGTTGATGCCATTAAATGCCGTGAAATACAGTGTGCCATTGACATCTGTTAGGTTGCTGACGCTGGAAGTATTACTTCCGGGATAAATATCGAGTAGCGAGACAACACCAGTAGCCGGATTGGCTCGCCACAGTTCGATGCCATTGACATCATCGTTAGCGGTGAAATAGAGAATGTCTCCAATTTTAATAAAGTTGCTGGGATTAGAGCCAAAGCTAGTAGAGTTAATATCGGCGACAAGAGAGGGTTCGGTAGTGGTTGCTCTCTCAACTGCAATACTCACGCCACCAATACTAATTACCCCCGCATCATCCTCCGCTTTCATATAGGCCAAAGCCTCCTCAGACAGACTTTCTCCTAATACCAACGAGGCAAAAATTGCCCCCTCATCTCCCGGCGCATCTGTACTATTCAACAATCCATCCACATAATGGCCATATTCCTCCAACAGCAGGGCGACAATTGCCCCTAAATTGCCCTGATTCTGACTCAGAAACTCGTAAGATAGGTAAATTCGATTATTTACTATTGCATAAGCCCCATTTGCCCCATTAAGGTCATTTCCTGCAACAATTTCCATGATGGGAAAGCCAGTTAAATCGCCTGCTTGCCACTGGCTTTGTAATTCATCAGTATTAACTGCTGTGCCAAAGGCTACCTGTATTTTGTCGCCAAAGGCAGAATCATCGGCAAACTGTTGTAATTTGCCAGAAATTAACAGCGTTGCCTGTTGTAGCGCAGAAGTAATATCTGAATCGAGGGGTAACGCAGATTCTAGGGTTACGTTGGTTGTGAGGTTGTAAGGGGTATTAGGCATGGGATGAACTGGGGATAAAAAAGAGAATTAAACAGGATTCAGCGATATTTTGGTGGCAAAATCGATAAATTTGCACAACAATATCCCAAATATCCCAATGGACAACAAAGCCAATCGAGAGATTAGGAGAATAATTGGTTAGGGAATATCAAATTGATCTAAAAACTCATCCGCGAGTCTAGCCTAGGCTACCTAGCTATGTCAAGAAATTTTCAGTAACCTCACAAGAACTTTAAAAAAACTTAACCAAATTTAGAGCATATAGCTATTGGCTATCCCCTTATTACTTCTATATTCTGGGTTATAACTGTTGAGATTATCTGGGATGCCACCGGTAAGGCGATGTTTATATTGTTAAGTTGTGTTAATAGCTTAATTTGTATGGTTTTCATAGTCTAAAAACAATGGTTATCCTCTTGTGTGAATAGGAGGAAAATCTAAGCTGGTATCTCCAATTCAGTCGCTCATAACTAGACAAGAGAAACTGTAGCGATTAATAAGTGCCTAAGCAAAATTAATTACACATTTAAGCCGCTACTCTGTCACTAAACACAGAAAACGGGTTTCTTGAAGAAACCCGTTTTTTTGGGCGACAAACCAGAATTATTCAGGTTTGATTAACTGATTTAAGTAGGTAGGCGTTAAAAATTATCAGATTTCCCCGCCTATTGACACCCCCTTATTAAGGTAGGGCTATTTCAAGAGCGAACAGGTTACTATCTGACCTCTCATGCGCCCAACTGCCGTCATCTTGCTCAGGGAATTAGAGGACATTGGAAAATTGAAAATCGCTTACATTGGGTCAAGGATGTGATTCAAAACGAGGATCGTAGTCCGTTCTGTTAAACTTACTCAAATCTACTCATGAGCAAATTTGACGTTAACTTCCTGCTTCACTGTAGTAGTGTCGGCACTATCTACGACCCAAGCTGACACGGTGGAACTCACCGCCAAAGAAGCTAGATTCAGACTAGCGTTCAAGTCTCGACCGCAAACTACATGGCATTGCTCACACTCAAAAACTCTTTCAGTTAAAGATAGAGACTCTTTTTTGTACCCACAATTGGAACAGGTTTTACTGCTAGGAAACCACCTATCGGCTATGATTAATTCCGAACCATACAACTGAGTTTTATAATCAAGTTGTCTTCGGAACTCGTAAAAACCCATATCCTGAACGGCTTTAGCTAATTTGTGATTAGCCATCATCCCAGACACATTTAAATCCTCAATTACTATCTGGCCGTGGTTCTTGGCTAAATAAGTGGTGAGTTTATGTAACGTATCTTTACGGATATTAGCTATTTTAAAATGAAGTTTAGCTATTTGCCGTTGGGCTTTGTTCCAATTATTTGAACCTTTTACCTTATGTCGGTTCAAGTATTGAAGTCTGGCTAATTGTTTTTCGTATTTACGATAACTTTTAGAGCCTTCAAACGTTTCACCTGTCGATAAAGTAGCCAAAGATTTAATTCCCAGATCACAACCAACTACATCATGAGTTTTATTGGTTGTTTGCTGTTCAACTTCCATCTTAAAACTAATAAACCACCTATTAGCTTTTTTACTAATAGTGACAGATTTTGGCTGGTATCCATCAGGTAGCCGCTCGTAAGTTTTTAACCAACCAATCACAGGAACTTTTATCTTTTGATGGGCAATTTTAATGTTCCCATCTAAAGTGAAACTATCCTGTTTACCTTTCTTATTGAAATTTGGTGGTTTAGCTATCTTCTTGAAGCATCTTTTCCAAGCATCGGATAAAGCTCTTAACGCCCATTGGGGAGCGCATTTAGACACTTGGTAATACCAATCATGCTCTGATTTTACCAATGCTACCAACCATTCAGGTCGGTCAATAGCCGTAGGAAACTTGATTTTTTCATCAGGGTTAGCTTGATTATGGTCTAAAATTTGCTTGGTTAAAGCCAAACCCCAATTCCAAGCATGACGTGCGGTTCCTGCGTGTTGGGCTAATAATGAGCGTTGTTGATTATTTAGTTTTAACTCAGTCTTGAATCCTAGTAGCAACGTCTCTTAACTCCTCTACGATTTTTCTATTTTTATGGCTTCTAGAGCCATACAATCTAGCGGAAAATACCGTAATAATTTCTAAGACATCTTGCGCTAAATCCTCTTCAAATGTACTGTCTTCAGTTCGATTGATAATGACAACTTCAGTTCCGAATTGCTCACACAGACTAAAGATTAGTTCACTACCAAATCTAAGTAATCTATCCTTATGAGTTAAGACCAATCTCTCTACTTTACTATCAACAATCAATCAAATTAATCGCTTTAATCCTTTTTTGTTGTAGTTAAGTCCTGAACCTAAGTCGTCTATAATTTCAACTTGCCAACCGTTTTAAGCGCAAAACAATTCGACAACTTCTTTTTGACGTTCTAAATCTTTCTTTTGATCATGACTAGAAACGCGACAATAGCCAACAGTATAGGAAAGATTCTCTTTTACTCCAAGCAACTGAGAGACGGTATAACGACGATGCCCGTTAGCAGTTCTTTCTGGTATTAGTTTACCTTCAGACTCCCAACGTCTTAATGTCGATACGCTTACACCTTTTAATTTAGCCGCTTCTGATCTGGTCAACCTACTCATAAAACTATTGTAGCATAGTCATGAGTAATTTTGGATAGTATTAGTTAGGTTTTTGGTTTCTGTGATTAACCCCAGCAACAAACTTTTTCGGACCCTATTTAGGGAGATGGAAAGCCGGCAGACTCTCGAATTCTCTGGCCCGTTGACGCATTTGCTGACTAATGCGATCGCAAACCACCTTACAGAGATCATAGATCACGGGGTCGGTAATTTGATAGTAAACGCTGACTCCTTGGGGTTGCCGCGAGATAATTCCCGATTGGGTTAAAGCTTTCAGGTGTTTGGAGAGATTGGCTTGACCCAGTCCGGTAGCTTCAGCGATTTCTTTACCATTCATTGCGCCTAATTGCAAGCAACTGAGAATCTGTAGGCGACTGACTTCCGACAGGACTTTGAAATAGTCCGCCACCGAAGCGAGGACGACGCTAGAGGTTTGGGGGGAGAAACTGTCTAACATAGGTGGGTAATAAAGTGACCAGTTAAAAAGGCTGACAATAGGTTATCGTTTAAAACTTTATAACTATTGACTACTATAGTTTAACTGGAGAGGTAACTAGAGTCTAGTCGGCAAGATCGATCGAGATTGGGTCATTCAGGAATCTACTGCTGCAAGAGTGCCTCCTAACTCCATCAACAGACTTTTTGCGGCAAACCCTAACTATAACCGAGCATGGTAGTGATTAACTTCTGGACTGTAGTGCTAGGATGGTTCTCTAAATTGCTTGGTAAAGCCCATTCTGAGTCAAGATAGGACATCTTCAGTAAATCTCTCACTTGTTTTGATTTAGCTTGTCCTGTACTTTGAGCAACCCCAAAAGCTTTATAAAGTTCTGTGGCTGAAATGTGGGGATTTTGACTAGGATCGAAGAGAAAATTGACCATTCCTAGGGCGTGAGTAATGCCGGCAGCCCAGGAATTAGCCTTACCTTTTTCTAGGGGAGAGGGACGCTTGCGAGCTAAAGTTGCGGTTAATTGGCGAATAAGTTGGGCGTATTCTTCATTAAGATATTGAGCGGCAAATTTATCGGTAATATCGATAATTTCTTGATATTTGGCCTGCATTGCCTTGGGAACATTTTCCGATTTAGGAACAACTGGAGGCGTTTGTTTCAATATTGCTGCCGCTTGCTGTTTGGCGCGTTGTTCGGCATTATATTTTTCTTGAAAAGCTGTTAAACCCTCCTGACTGCTGATATCAAAACCCTGCTGATGCGCTTGTAACAGGAGATTTTTCATAAAACCGCCACTGCTGGGATTGTTCATCAGTTGACTAAAGCGATCGCCTAATTGCTCTAAATATTTAATAATAGCCTTAGCCTGAGTTAATTTATATTCTCGTCCCAGAAATTGCCAAAAACTAATTAATTCAGGGATAGCATCTTCCGTTTCCGTCGGATCGAGGACAGTAATTTTGCGTGGTAAAATCTTCTCCATTAAGATTTGCACATCTGCCTTAGTCATGGTAGCAAGGGTATAACCTTCATAGAGATAGCCCAACTCGATAAAGCTGGCAATCCAACCACCACCTTCTTGTTTTTCTTGATAATAGGCCTCTCCCTCTGGCGAATTGATATATTCTTCGATCGCTCCAGTAATATAATCTTCTAATAAGGGTTCGGCTTCATCGTAGTCTAAATTATCTAATTGTCGGATATTAAAAGTCATAACTCTAGTTTTCCTCCCAGGCTTTCCTTTAATTTTAGGGGATTAGCTGACCGACAGCCAAACTGACGCTAAAATAGTCTTTGCTGTCCGGGGTTGTTGCTTGCTCCTGACGGTGGTTGTAACCGGTAACTGAACATGAC
>NZ_JAJTDH010000151.1:0-5435 GCF_021300285.1 Microcystis sp. 49638_E5
ATTTTCAGGGAAAAAGTAGCTGAATTTCCCCCTGATCACTCCCATATCTGGTACTTTTGGATTTCAAAAAAGGCTAAAAGTCTTATCCAGCAAGGTTTTTAGATTTATTCAGCAAACCCTAAATACAACAAAAAACCGCCATAAATCTTACTCCTGCTTGACTTATGGCGGTAGTTTATTTCTGTCTGAATTACTGAAAGCAATCTTTAAATTAATTAACTATCTTCCCAGTCAGAAGGCCATTTCCAAGTCCAAACGGGAGCCGGTTCAGAATCGGGGGGGGAATCGGGAGTCGGAGCCTCGTCTTGGTCCACAGATAAAAAACGAGCAAAGAAGGGGATTGCTTTACTTTGTTCGGTCTTGGGATAATTCATGGTCATTTCTAGTTTTTAGTGGCAGCTTTTTCAAGCTAGCTGCGATTACCTTGCGATAGTAACATATATTGCCGTCTTACTCAAGTCAAATACTTGGTGAACTACCTACACTTCTCTTGCGGGTAAGTGTAGGTTTCCTACCCAACAGATAGCGGAATCCTGGATTTCTTGCGTCCTCCCCTACCCTATCCAATTTCCAGTTGGCTGTCGTTATTATCGATCTGACTGTCTAACAGTATTTGCGTAGGGTTCCATTTCCCATCCCTTGTTTCACAAGTACACACCAACCATACGGATTGGTCTCCATCCCCGAACTCAAGGTGACAATCTTGGCAGGTTTCTTGGAAGTTTTGATCCCCGAACTGCAATTCCCCATCTATATTACCGATATGGTCACTAAGCGTCAGTTCGGTGGGGAGCCATTCTCCATCGCGAGCTTGGCACTCAGCACTCAGGATTGTGCTGTCAGGGTCGTAGTTAATACTGTTACAAGTGTGCGAAAAATTAGGCATGACAACTCTGTGTGTTAAAAAACAATATGATTCAGCATAGTGCCTTAACAGCCGACATTCCGCACATCTTCATATACTTTTATATATTTTTACATTTCCCAAGATGTTTTGACGAAAAACCTTGATTGTAGAAACTACTATTGAGAAAAATTTCAATAATTGATTTTTTCTGAGAAAAAAATTTGCAATTCTTCACCTTGATAAAAATCTATGACTGTAGCTATAATCTTTACTGGCAAAGGATTGTAAGCAATATATTAGTAAAAATTATCAATTGAATGTTAAGAAGTGCGGAAAGTGGGTTCTACTAAGCCCAATCGTGTTAGACTAATGTAGTTTTTGCCGAAAGAGTTAAGTGAGTTTAACAATGGATAAAAATGAATGGATTAGTAGATTCGATGATTTAATTTGTAGTCCTTCGATTCGAGAGTTTTATGGTGAAAGAGAGTTTTTTAATGTCGGTTATTGGCTCTCCCATACCCAAGATCAACAGGAAGCATCCTCTACTCTGATGGAGAAACTTTTAGAATTTATTCCCAACAAACAGGGAACAATTCTTGATGTTGGCTGTGGTTTAGGAGCAACTACTCATTATCTTCTCAAATATTACCCATTGACAGCAATTGTGGGCATTAACATTTCTCCGACACAAATTGCCAGAAGTCTCTTGAATTTTCCCGAGGGTAAATTTCTGTTAATGGACGCGGTAGAGATGGATTTTGCTGATCATTCTTTTGAGCAAATTATTTGTGTAGAAGCGGCTTTTTATTTTAATACTAGGCGGCAATTCTTACAAGAAGCTTGGCGAGTATTAAAGCCGGGGGGAACCTTAATTCTCTCAGATCTGAGTTTTGCCACAACAGAACTTTTAGGAGATTGGACAGTTCCCCAAGCAAACACGGTCAAAGATATTGCCGAGTATCAAAATCTTTATCAACAGGCAGGGTTTAAAGATGTTCAATTTGTCGAGGTGACGGAGGAGTGCTGGTTCAGACATTTTCGCCATCTTAAGTCTTGGTTAACAGAGGAATTTCAATCAGGAAAATTAGACGAAGAAACCTATAATTTAAACATTAAGGCTCTGGATAATTTGCTAAGTTCCTCGGCCATAACTTATTGGTTAGTTGCTGTCCAAAAGCCAGTCAATATACTGTAATAGTTGTCAGTTTTTCTTGAATTTTTGGAGACAAAAAAATGTTTGATTCCTTATCGGGTAAAAAAGTCGTTATTATTGGTGCAAGCTCCGGGATTGACCTAGCGATTGCCGAAAAATTGCTCTCCCTGGGGGCAAAAGTGGTGCTTTCCCATGCTTCTCAAGAGAAATTAGCTGCGGCTGTTGCCCTAATTTCCGGGGAGATTGAAGCCAAAACTGTTAATTTTTTAGAAGAAGATTCTGTTAATGCCTTTTTTGCAGAAATTGGCAACTTTGACCATTTAGTAGTCACCTCTCTCGGAGACAGAAATATGCCGCGAGCCTTATTAACCGAAATGACCGCAGAAACGGCCCGGGGAGGTATGGAGAAATTCTGGGGAACCTTTTTAGCAGTGCGTGGCTCCCTGAAAACTTTGGCCAAGGACGGTTCTATTACCCTGACATCCAGCGTCACTATGTTCAAATATTCCAAAATGGGCGGAATTTCCGTCATAGCCGCCGCTAATAGTGCTGTAGCCGTATTTGGACGCGCCCTCGCCCTAGAACTCGCTCCTATTCGCGTTAACGTTGTTGCCCCCGGATTAATAGAAGATACAAGCATCTGGACCAGTCAAGGTGATTCGGAACGCTCCGACCTGAGCAAATGGGCGGTTTCTGCCCTACCTGTCGAACATTTAGGGCAACCCGAAGAAGTCGCCCTAGCAGTATTGAGTTTGATTATCAACCCCTATATGACAGGTGTGGTTTTACCCGTGGACGGTGGAGTTACTCTTTAAAAGAAATGGTGAAAAAAGACCGAGAAATCCTCGAGAACAAAAAATCTGGTGTCAGAGCAGAAGAGCGAAAAGAACAAAGTGAGCATAAAAATGCAGGAAAATTAATAATTAGGGCTTGCTGAATAATGGTAAAACCCTTTTAAAATAAGGCTTTTGACCTGTTAAAATCCGATGTTACTGCTGCGAAAATAGGATTGGGACCTTCAAAAAACCTGGCATTATCTTCCTTGTAGTACACAAACTGGTACAGAAAAGCAGGGCAACAAAGCCTGAAACTCCTGCCTCGCAGCCTCGGAGCCTTCTGCCTGACCCCACCCTAGGCCTTTTTCAGCAAACCCTAAATAATTGGGTTGGGTTTCGTTCCGAGGGACCAACCTACCTATTGCTAAATTTGTTGGGTAATTTCCGGTCTAGCTGTGACAGAAAACTATCAGAAAAGGGTTTTTCTGGCTTTTCCCCACGCTCGGCACAAAAAGCTAGGTAATCTTCCACTGAATCAGCAAAAGCCTGCTGCAATTCCGCTACACTCTCTCCCTGAAAAGTGATAACATCTCGGACGTTGGCCACCTCACCGTAAAAGATACCCGCCTCGTCATCAAAAAAAACTACTGCTTCGTAACCTTTATACTTCATCGTTTTCCACTCCTGCCTCGCTTAAAAAGCGCCTCACTGATACTACAGCCCCCTTGTCCGTTTCCCGACGAGGATGGGGGCGATGGAAGACGGCTTTAACTCCCTTAAGGGCTACCCACACCCGCAACCTCCTACCTTCGGATATTTCTGCTCCCAGTGCCTCCAGCAGCGATTCGATATCCGTCCAGACAACATCTGACCGGACGGGCTGCTCGAAGATTTGGTCGAGAATTTTTCGCTGTTTTTTCGAGAGTGCCATTGTAGTATCATAACTTAATAAGCTGCCGTGCATCTAAAGGACATATTATTGAAATCAAAAAAACACCTAGTTTGATTTTGGATTTCGCTTGTTTCAATCTAACTGTTAACTGTTCACTGTTAACTGAATAGTGGGAGGTTTTCAACACAAATTTTCTGGTAAAATGATTAGGGATAATTGGTCAAAACTGTATGAGGATTTAAGCCTGTGATCATCAAAGAGTTAGAAGAGCAACTTCTTGCCCTCAAACCTAGGGAAAAAGTGCAGGTAATCCAGTTACTCGCTCAAAGTCTTGGTGGTAATTGGCAGGGAATTGAGAAAACCCCTAAAGTTTGCGGCGGACAAGCCTGCATTGCCAATACAAGAATTCCAGTTTGGGTGTTAGTAGAAGCTCGTCGTCTTGGTTATAGTGATGCTGATTTATTAACAAGTTATCCGACTATTAAAGCTACGGATTTAGCCAATGCTTGGGTATATGCGGCGGCTCATGAAGATGAGATTGATTTACTCATTGAGCAGAATCAGGCAGTTTAGGAGATGATACTAAATCCGCTTATTAAAAACTGATTATTTATTCTCCGTTTTGCCTGTTGCCTGTTGCCTGTTGCCCCTCCTGATATGTAGCCTATACTCAACGGATTTAGTATTAGATTAAACTGCTTTCAAAAAGGCAAAAGCTGCCTAGGACGGACCCTAAGATATCTGAGGCCAGCAATGCTCTAAAGTTGATAATTTAATTGGGGACAATTTGCCGAAAAAGCTTTTACTTCGTCATCCCATTCTAACTTGAGCGGCGACTGGTATCCATTGTATCATCACCAATATCTTTCGGTCGTCCGCTCCAACGTTTTGCTAGACCGGGTTTTCGCGACAAGGTGACAACTTCTCTGCCACTTTCCGCTTGCTTCTTGCGTAGATCTGCAAAGATTGCATCCAAGTCATAGTTGAAGGACTTGGCATACTCTTCACGGATTCGGTGGATCTCTTCGACGATCTCATCATGAAACATAATCAACCTCCTAACAGTTCGTTGGGTGTACAAAGAATCGGTAACTCGTATCCAAAATCAATGCTGATCTCTGCCAATTTTCTCTGAATTTGAGCATTAGCAATATGCTTACAGTTCCACGTTAACAGATAATCCATACCGTGGACAGTTGCGGCGGCAATGTGGATCGCGTCAACTTTCGCTTTTGGAGGCAGATTACTGCGGGTTAAGAATTGTTTAGCCAAACCTTGTGCAGCTTCGTTCAATGCTAACAAGGGAAAATCACGCAAAATATCCAGCCTTTCGGAGGCGATCGCTGTATCTCCTTTAGTTACTTCCTCTAGGACAGCCTCGGAAGTGTACAGAATAAAGTCGTTTCGACGAAATTCCCACCATTCCCTCGTTATCTCAATATTAGCCGCCACAATAATATCTCTGCTGGGTCGAGCAGTTAGGTAGCCTAAGATACTGGTTTCAATATAGACGCTTTCGCTCACGGCAATAGGAGAAAATCTATCCAACGTCCATCATACCCTATTTAGGGCTTGCTGAATAAAGGTGAAATGTAGGCAAGGTAAGGGTTTTGTGGCTTTACGAGCGAAACAGGTGCAAGATTTTGAGAGAATCGTGCTTCAAAACCTTGCGTCTTCATCGGCCCGCGTCCTGTAGGGGCGAAGCATTCGGATAAAAAATCTACGGTTTCACCGATAGGTTATTGCCCGAATGCTTCGCCCGTACTT